>CADBPK010000092.1 GCA_902796465.1 uncultured Erysipelotrichaceae bacterium
AAATGGATCGGAAAACTGTTCCGGGAGGAACAGCAGGATGCTTTGACAAAGATCTGCGGCATCAGCGTTATATTCATTGCCGTGGCAGGTGCCATGGAAGGCATGCTCAAAATTGAGAACAATGCCCTGGTCAGCGGGAAGGCGATGTTTGTGGTCTTATGCCTGGCGTTGGGTACTGTGATCGGCGAGCTGATCGGGATCGAAGACGGATTTGAAAAATTCGGTGAATGGCTGAAACAGAAAAGCGGAAACGGGGAAGATGCCATGTTCGTACAGGCATTCGTTACGGCTTCCCTGACGGTATGCATCGGGGCCATGGCGATTGTCGGCGCGATCCAGGACGGGATCACGGGCAATTATTCGACCCTGGCAGTCAAGGCTGTGCTGGACCTGATCATCGTGGCGGTCATGACATCCTCGATGGGGGTCGGCTGCGCATTCTCCGCTGTGCCGGTATTCCTGTTTGAAGGTTCCATAACCCTGCTTGCGAAGATGGTAGCGCCGGTCATGACGGAAACAGCGGTGGCGTATCTTTCCCTGATCGGTTCCATATTGATCTTCTGTGTCGGAATCAATCTTGTCTTCGGGAAAAAGATCAGGGTAGCCAATACACTGCCGGCTGTCATCCTGGCTGTGGCCGCTGCCTATCTGCCGTGGTTTTAAATAAAAAAAGGAAATCCTGCAGGACTTCCTAAATCTGCGCATCTTTCAGCAATTGAAGGATGTTTTCTTTTGGTATAGCAGTATCGTCGTGGCCGCGCATGTATATCTCAAAATCAAGATTTTCGAGGTAAGTGATGTAATTCTGCAGCCTGAGGGGATCGTACATACTGTTGTTGTCGTAATAATCTTCATATTCAGCATCTGCCGCAAAGAGAATTCTGTCTTCCGGCAGGTATACCATTACCGCGTCCCTTGTATGCGGGGTATCGATGGTTTCCAGTATGACCGGAACACCGCCGAGATCGATATGCATCGTGCCTTCAAAGACGATATCCGGACGTCTGACCTGGATGGCTGTGATATCAGAAAATTCCTCATGCATTTTTTCGTGGCAGAACTCGATGTCCTCACCCGCCGCAAGACGCTCCAGCATCGCTTCTTCGTTCCATTCCCACGCCATTGCCTTTTCGAGATAAGCATCTGTTTTCTCTGAGGCGATAACGGGACATTTGACAGCGGGGAGTCCGAAAGTATGATCCCAGTGCCAGTGGGAAAGGACCATCAGGTCCGGTTCTTTCAGGCCTTCTTCCTCCAGTTCCTGTATAAAAGCATGATAACTTGCCGGAGAATTGCCGGCATCCACCATCAGGGCAAGCTTTTCGCCTTTGATGTAATACACATACGGAAGGTCTGTGCGGTCATCGTGGTTCCGGTACAGGATGTGATCGTTATAGCGGATCATCAGAAGGAGACCTCCAGATGTCTGAGGTAGTCTTCTTTGGAAATAGAAGGTTTGAAGTTGTCACGGATCTTCTGAACTTCTTCCGGATGATCCATCAGGTCCAGAACGGAATCGACAACGATATCAGACGGGATCGTATATACTTCATCTTCATCTATAACACACATGGTTACACCGTGGCAGTAACCTTCAAAACCGGTATAGCCGAACTGGATCGTCGGGAAGAAGCAGCCGACGTCCCCGATATCGCCTGCCGCAACGCTCTGTTCTCCGGTCAGGATCTGGTCTTCGGTCGTATGTTTCAGCATATTGCGATAGATCACCGTATTCAGGTCCCTGTTCTGATAGAACGGCAGATCGCCCGGCAGGTCGGATATTTCCGCTGTTCCGCCAAGTGCCATGGCGCAGTGCTCGGCGGCATTGTTTACGGCATCGGACAGTTTCAGGAGGTTTTCCTGCTTAAACGAACGCACATAGCATTCATAGATCACTTCATCGGGAATGGAATTGACGGTATTTCCTCCTTTGGAAAGCATGCCGTGGATCCTGTTTTTGTCTTCATCCACAAATGTCTCCCGGAGCATGCCGATGGCGGACTGGAATAAAGCAAACATATTCAGGGCATTGATGCCCTTGTCCGGATTGACAGCCGCATGCGCAGCCCTGCCGCGGAAGGTGATCTGTTTATAGGTAAAACCGGCCAGCGTGCTTCCCACGGAAAAACGGTGACCTTCATACCGGCCCATGGCATGAAGGTGGATGAGCACATCGGAGTCATCAAATACACCTTCTGTCAGCATCCCTATTTTCCCGGAGAAGTATTTTGCCTTCCCGCTGCGGATATATTCCTTCCGGAAAGCGATATCCGTGAATTCCTCCGCCGGTGTGAAATACAGTTTTATGGTTCCTTTCCGGCTTTTCATCTCTTCCTTCAGTACGCGCAGGGCTTCCATCATGATCACGCACTGGGTGCTGTGCCCGCAGGTGTGGGCTGCCCCGGTCTCCGGATCTGCCTGGGGATGACCGGGTGTCGGGATGGCATCCAGCTCGGCGATCAGTCCGATGGAAGGCCGGCCGGAGCCGATGGTTACGATCATGCCGGTCTCGCCGAAGAACTGTATATCATCGAAGCCATTGGCTTTGAGATAGTCCAGAATGATCTGTTTGGTTTTGAATTCCTTGTATCCGAGCTCGGGCGTATTGAACATCTTTCTGCCCAGGGCGAACATTTCTTCCCTGTCCTGCAGGATGAGGGGATGTACTTTCGCAATATCAGTCATATAAGACCTCTTTTCTATATATTTTTATATTTATCCTTAATTTATAGGGCTGTTTTACAGTGAAATCATATCACGGGCATGTCCGGGAAGCCGTAAAAAGAGGTGAAAAGTTATGAAAAAATCACGCATTGGGCAAAAAATCCGGGAAAAAGGGGGCCGAAATGTGGCAAAAACGGAAGAAAACGCTTACAATTGAGGCCGGTGATCAGACACCGGGAAAAGAGGGCGGAAAGGGCAGAAAACCGCCCCGGGAAAAGGTTGAAAAGGCAACTAAACACCGTAAAACAGGCAATTTTGCGCATGTTTGAAAGTTTTTTCAAAAAGACAAAAAAAGTGCTTGCAAAGCGCTTTTTATTATAGTAGAGTAGTAGGGCACTCGTGAAGACGTGGGAGGTTGCCGGCACGCCGAGGTGCGTTGTCACGGTTGGCGTGATAACCGGGGAATTTCCACATCAGCGATTCGCCGAGAAGGCGGAGTGAATATAAGGAGGAAAAATTCATGGCAAAGAACTCAGTAAGAATTCGTTTGAAGGCTTACGAGAGCAGGAGCTTGGATGCAGCAAGCGAAAAGATCGTACAGACTGCTTCCAATCACGGCGCAAAGAAGATCGTCGGTCCTGTTCCATTACCTACAGAACGTGAGGTAGTTACGATCCTGCGTGCTGTTCACAAATACAAGGATTCCCGTGAACAGTTCGAAATCCGCACACACAAGAGACTGATCGAAATCATCGGTCCGAGTGCGGAAACAATCGACGCGCTGAGCAGACTGGATCTGCCGAGCGGAGTTGACATTGAAATCAAGTTATAAGGAAGGAGTGAAATTCAATGAAAGGAATTTTAGGGCGTAAATTAGGTATGACCCAGGTGTTCACTATTGAAGGAACTCTGATTCCTGTAACAGTAGTGGAAGTACAGCCGAACATTGTCCTGCAGAAAAAGACAATGGAAACAGACGGCTATGAAGCAGTACAGCTTGGCTATGAAGACGTGAAGGAACAGCGCAGCAACAAGCCTGCGATCGGACACGCAAAGAAAGCCGGCGCAGCTCCGAAGCATTACATCAAGGAATTCAAGGCTGATGAATTGATGAATCTGGAAGTCGGCGCCGAAGTCAAGGCTGACATCTTCAAAGCAGGTGACATCGTTGATGTGACCGGAACAAGCAAGGGTCACGGATATTCCGGAACGATCAAGCGCTACAACGCTCACCGCGGACCGGAATCACACGGTGGATCCAAGAACGTCAGACACATCGGTTCTCTCGCAACGACCGGCAGAAACAACGGCCGTATCGAAAAGAACGCACCGATGCCGGGTCAGTACGGAAATGTCAGAACAACAAATCAGAATCTCACGATCGTCAAGGTCGATGCCGAGGAAGGCTACATCCTGATCAAGGGCAATGTGCCAGGTCCGCGCAAAGGTCTTCTGGAGATCAAGACAACTGTCAAGCCGGTTAAGGAAACTAAGGTTGACGAACTGATTTCCTACAAGGGCGAATCCGTTGAGGAAGAACTGAAAAAGGTTTCCGAAGCGATCAACGAAGAACTCGCCAAGGAACAGGCTGAAAAGGAAGCACAGGAAGCTGCCAAGAAGAAGGCAGCGAGTGATGCCCGCAAGGGAAAATAAGAGGAGGTTAAATAAATGGCTAAGATTGAAGTTTACAATCAGGAAGCAGCGCCGGTTAAGGAAATTGAACTTAACGACGATGTATTCGGGATTGAGCCGAATCAGCAGGCGATCTATGATGCGGTCCTCGTCTACCTTGCAGGTTTAAGACAGGGCACACACGCAACAAAGACAAGAGCGTTTGTAAGCGGCACAGGCAAAAAGCCGTTCCGTCAGAAGGGAACAGGCAGAGCCCGTCAGGGTTCCACACGTGCCACACAGTGGAGAGGCGGCGCCATCGCATTCGGCCCGCAGCCGAGAAAGTACAACATCAAGCAGAACCGTAAGGTAAGAAGACTTGCGCTCCGTTCCGCACTGAGCGAAAAGCTTGCCGAAGCAAATATGAAGGTTATCGAAAATCTCAAGTTTGATGAGATCAAGACAAAGAAAGCAGTCGCACTGCTGGATGCCTTCGGACTGGACCGCAAGACACTGTTCGTTGCGGAAGAAACAGAAGACTTCGACAACGCATATGTTTCCATGAGAAATATCCCGAACGCAGTCGTCGTTACAGTTTCCAGCTTGAATGTCTATGACATCGTTAACGCTGACGCGATCGTATTTACGGAAGCTGCAGCAGTTAAGGCAGGGGAGGTATTTGCATAATGAGCGCACGCGATATTATCATTCGTCCGATCTTGACTGAAAAGTCGATCAAAGCATCTGACAACGACAATAAGATCACATTCGAAGTTGCGAAAGATGCCAACAAGGTTTCCGTTGCCCAGGCTGTCAAGGAAATCTATAACATCGCCCCGGAAAAGGTCAACATCGTGAATGTTCACCCGAAGACAAGAAGAGTTGGGCGTTACTCTGGCAAGACAAGAGCTATCAAAAAGGCAATCGTAAAACTGCCTGAAGGCCAGAAGATCGATATCTTCAATAACGAATAAGAAAAGATATCAACTATCGGAGGAAGTCGCTATCTCCGGATAAATTGCGAAAGGAAGTAGAAAGAAATGGCAATCAAAAAATATAAGCCGACCAGCAACGGCCGCAGAAACATGTCAACTCTGAGCAATGACAAGATCACAAAGAAAACGCCAGAGAAGAGTCTGCTGGCTCCGTTAAACAAGAAGGGCGGCAGAAACAACACAGGACGCATCACAACCCGTCACCAGGGCGGCGGCGTCAAACAGAAATACAGAATCATCGATTTCAAGAGAAATAAAGATGGTGTGCCTGGTAAAGTCGCAGGTATCGAATACGATCCGAACCGTAACGCAAACATCGCTCTGATCAACTACGCAGACGGTGAAAAGCGCTACATCATCGCTCCGGAAGGACTGAATGTCGGTGCAGAAATCGTATCCGGCGAAACAGTCGATATCAAAGTCGGAAACGCAATGGAACTCAGACACATTCCTGAAGGTACATTCGTTCACAACGTTGAGCTGACTCCGGGCAAAGGCGGACAGATGGCAAGAGCTGCCGGATGTTCCGCGCAGATCCTCGGTTTCGAAGGAAAATATGCAACACTCCGTTTATCAAGCGGTGAAGTCAGACGAGTACTCAACGTCTGCCGCGCTACCATCGGTGTCGTAGGCAACGGTGAATACAGCCTGATCAACTGGGGTAAAGCAGGACGTTCACGCTGGAGAGGCATCCGCCCGACAGTCCGTGGTTCCGCTATGAACCCTGTAGATCACCCGCATGGTGGTGGTGAAGGCCGTACCCCGATCGGACGGAAATCACCGATGACACCTTGGGGCAAGAAGGCAATGGGCGTCAAGACACGTAAGCCGAAAGCCAAGAGCAATGCCATGATCGTCAGAAGACGCAACGGAAAATAAGTTGAAAGGAGAATGAGTAATGTCAAGAAGTGTTAAAAAAGGCCCGTTCTGTGATGAACACTTAATGAAAAAAGTCGAAAAACTGAATGCGGAAAACAAAAAAGAAGTCATCAAGACATGGTCACGCCGCTCAACGATTTTCCCGAGTTTCGTTGAACATACATTCGCAGTTCACAACGGCAAGGAACATGTTCCGGTATATGTTACGGAAGACATGGTCGGCCATAAATTAGGCGAATTCGTTCCGACCCGCAAATACGGCGGACACGGCGATGATAAGAAAGCATAAGGGGGAAAAATAAGATGGATGTAAAAGCAACTGCCAAAACAGTTCGGCACACACCTCGTAAAGTTCGCCTCGTGCTGAATCTTGTCAGAGGCAAGAGTGTCGATGAAGCACTGGCGATCCTGAAGTTCATGCCGAACCACGCTGCGACAGATGTAGCGAAAGTGGTCAAGAGTGCTGCAGCGAATGCGGAACACAACAATTCGCTGAACCGTGAAGACCTGTATATCAAAGCCTGCTACGCAGACGAAGGTATTACACTGAAGCGCTTTATGCCGAGAGCTAAAGGAAGCGCATCACGTATCTTAAAGAGAACAAGCCACATTACAGTAGTGGTTTCTGATGAGAAATAAGGGAGGAAGATCATAGTATGGGACAGAAAGTTAGCCCGATCGGCATGCGCGTAGGCGTTATCCGCGACTGGGAATCCAGATGGTATGCAGATAAAGCAGACTTCGGTGATCTTCTGAACGAAGACGTCAAAGTCAGAAAGTACATTGAAAAAGAATGCAAGAACGCGTATATTTCCAGGATCGAAATTGAAAGAGCCGGAAAGAAAGATCTGAAGATCATCGTCCGCTGCGCTCGTCCGGGCGCAATGATCGGCCGCGACAGAGATGCTGCGGAAGGCGAAAAGGCAAAGGACAAGATCGAAGTCTTGAAAGAAACACTTGCAAAGATGACAGACAAGAACGTCAAGATCGACGTTATCGCCGTCGCTAATCCGGATCTGGACGCAAGACTCGTTGCGAGAAAGATCTGTGAAGCACTCGAATCCCGTCAGTCATTCCGTATCGCACAGAAGAAAGCAATTCAGAGCACGATGCGTGCAGGCGCAAAGGGAATCAAGACACTGGCAAAGGGACGCCTCGGCGGCGCTGAAATCGCCCGTTCCGAAGGTTATTCCAAGGGTGTCGTTCCGCTTCATACACTGAGAAGCGACATCGACTATGCCTGTGAAGAAGCACAGACAACATACGGCAAACTGGGCGTTAAAGTCTGGATCTGCCGTGGTGAAGTACTGCCCGGACAGATGGTCAAGGAACCTGAAGCACCGGCAAGAAACCCGCGCGGCGACCGCAGAAACAACAGACGCGGCGACAGACGCGGAAATGACAGACGCGGTCCGAGAAGACCGGCTGCCAACGCAGAAGCAGCTGCACCGAAGAACGAAGGAGGTAACGCTTAATTATGTTAATGCCTAACAGAGTTAAATACAGAAGACCTCATCGTTTAAGCTATGAAGGCCGTGCAAAAGGCGGACGTTCCGTCACATTCGGCGAATACGGTATCGTAGCGGACGAGGGCGGATATGTCAGCTCCAACCAGCTTGAAGCTGCACGTATTGCCATGACACGTTATATGAACCGTGGCGGTAAAGTTTGGATCAAAGTATTCCCGCATCTTGCAAAGACAAAGAAGCCGTTGGAAGTACGTATGGGAAGCGGTAAAGGTGCTCCGGATCACTGGGTCGCAGTCGTTCAGAAGGGAAGAGTACTCTTCGAGATCGCAGGCGTCTCTGAGGAAGTTGCCAGAGAAGCACTGAGACTTGGCGCGAACAAGCTCTGTGTAAAGACCCGCTTCATTAAGAAAGGCGAGGAGGCACGTTAATCATGAATGTGAAAGAAGTTAGAGATTTAAATAACGATGAACTCGAAAAAGAACTCACATCTCTGAAGGAAGAGCTGTATAACCTGCGTTTTGCACAGGCTACAGGAAGCCTCGATAACCCGGCTCACTTAAAAGATGTTAAAAAGACTATTGCGCGTATTCTTACAGTCATGACAGAACGTAAGAACGCAGCAGGTGCTTGATAAAGGAGGTTAAACATGGAAGACAGAAACAGACGTAAAGTCCTTCGCGGAACAGTAGTTTCCGACAAGATGGATAAGACAATCGTCGTAGAGATCAACACCACAAAGAGCCATCCTTTATACGGAAGGCACGTAAAATACTCAAAGAAATTCAAGGCACATGATGAGAACAACGAGGCGAAAGTCGGCGATATCGTTGAGATCATGGAAACAAGACCTTTAAGCAAGGATAAATATTTCCGTCTCGTAAAAATCGTCACAAAGGCAGTTGTACTCTGAGGCACAGGAGGATAAAGTTATGATTCAAAATGAAACAAGACTGAACGTCGCTGACAACACCGGTGCCAAGGAACTGCTGGTCATCCGCTGCCTGGGCGGCAGCCGCCGCCACAGCGCAACAATCGGTGACATCGTTGTTTGTGCAGTTAAGAAAGCAGCGCCGAACGGCTCTGTTAAAGAAGGCCAGGTCGTCAAGTGCGTCATCGTCCGTACAGTTTACGGTCTGCGCCGTGAAAACGGAAGTTATATCAAGTTTGATGACAACGCAGCAGTTATCATCAAAGAAGACAAGACACCGGTCGGAACACGTATCTTCGGCCCGGTAGCCAGAGAACTGCGTGATAAGGACTTCATGAGAATCGTGTCCTTAGCACCGGAAGTACTTTAAGGAGGTCCACTGATGAAAATCAAAACAGGTGATACAGTAAAAGTAATTAGCGGCCACTATAAAGGAACCGTGAGCGAAGTGATCGCTGTTATGCCGAAGGTCAACAAGGTTGTTGTCGAAGGCGTCAACATGGTCAAGAAGTCCATTAAACCGAGTCAGGTTAATCCGGAAGGCGGGATCGTTGAAAAGGAAGCACCGATCGATGCATCCAACGTCATGCTGTATGACAAGAAAGCGAAAGCTGCCAGCCGTGTAGGCATCAAGCTGGACAAGAACGGTGAAAAAGTCCGTTACTTCAAGAAGTCCGGTGAAGAAGTTAAAGGAGGCAAGAAGTAATGAATCGTCTTGAACAGAAATACAAAGAGACAGTTAAGCCTGCTTTAATGAAACAGTTTGAATATTCCAGCGTTATGGAGATCCCGAAGCTTGAAAAAGTCGTCCTGAACATGGGCGTAGGCGACGCGATCCAGAATCCGAAAGTGCTGGAAGAAGCAGTAGAGGAAATGACACAGATCGCCGGTCAGAAGCCGGTTATCACAAAAGCCAAAAAGTCCATCGCGAACTTCAAACTTCGTGAAGGTATGGCAATCGGCTGCAAAGTTACACTGCGCGGCGAAAGAATGTATGACTTCCTCGACAAGCTGATGAACGTTTCCCTGCCGCGTGTAAGAGACTTCCGCGGTGTCAGCACAACAGCGTTTGACGGACGCGGAAACTACACACTCGGTATCAAAGAACAGCTCATCTTCCCTGAAATCGACTTCGATAAAGTCAACAAGGTAAGAGGCCTGGACATTGTTATCGTTACATCGGCTAAAACAAATAAAGAAGCGTATGCTCTGCTTGAACAGCTGGGTATGCCGTTTGCGAAGTAAGGAGGAGAACATAGTATGGCTAAAACATCACAGAAAATCAGAAATTCACGTCCTGCAAAGTTCTCCACACGTGCATACACACGCTGCGAGAGATGCGGACGTCCGCATTCCGTATTAAGAAAGTATAAAGTCTGCCGTATCTGCTTCCGTGAACTGGCTTA
>CADBPK010000093.1 GCA_902796465.1 uncultured Erysipelotrichaceae bacterium
AGGAAGTATGCCCTACCTGTTCAAGCACGCTGGCTTCTGCGTGATAGGAATCACCCAGGACAGAACAGTTGATCTCGACCATCGGCTTGACGACTTTTTCCGTGATGACTTTTTCATCATACTGTCTCGCTTCTTCAAAGCACTGGATATATTCTTCGTCGTTGCGGGCAACGGAAATGCCGACAGAGGAACCGGTGCGCGCCGGCTTGAGGATGACCGGATAGATCAATTTGTGTGCCTTGCGCAGTACTTCTTCCGGATGATCGTCCATCTCTTCGCCGTATACCCAGAACCAGTTGGTCAGCGGCAGGCCGTTGTCATTCAGGATATGTTTCTGCAGCACTTTGTCCTGACCGACAGCCGCGCCGTACAGATCACATCCCGCATACGGGACCTTCATCATTTCAAGGAATCCCTGGATCGTCCCGTCTTCACCGTTGGTGCCGTGCATGACCGGGATCGCCACATCGATCGTGCTGATGTCCTTTGCACCGAACAGTTTTGTTTTGACAGGCCTGATAATGACCTTGTTGTCTTCGCGGATGATCGTGACCTGCGTGCTCTTGGAGACCGCGTCATTCAGATCCTTGAAGGTCTCCACTTTATCCAGAAGTTCTCCGCAGTACATTTTGCGGTCTTTGGATACATAAACAGGTATAACGTTGTATTTCTCTTTATCCATAGCGCGGATCGCCTGGTTCGCGGAAATGATGCTTACTTCATGTTCCACAGACTCTCCGCCGAAAAAAACAGCTACATTCAGTTTCATAAACACCTCTCAGATATCACCAGAACATTATACTAAAATAATCGGAAAATTACAGTGCCGCGTGATAGAATGAGGACATGAAAAAAGCATTGGTACTTGCCGGCGGAGGGACAAAAGGAGTCTACCAGGCGGGTGTGATCAGGGCGCTGATCGATATGGGGAAAGATGACTGGAATATGGTTTTCGGAACCAGCGTCGGCGCGCTGAACGCGATCATGCTCGTGCAGAAGGATTACGCGGCATTCTTTGACATCTACACACATTTGAAAGCGGAAGACATTATCGGCGGTTATATTCCATATGACATCAGCCTGAATACGATCGTCAATGACAGGGAAACATTACTGAATACCGCTGTCAGCTATTTTAAGGATAAAGGAGTCGATATTTCTCCGTTTGAAAAACAGGTCGAGGAGAAATTCGACCCGGAAAAATTCTTTGCCTCGGATATCGATTTCGGCTGCATCACAGCCACACATCCGAAACATGAACCGGTCTATGTCACAAAAGAAATGATGCGGGAAAGGGGAAAGGACTGGCTGATCGCCAGCGCCAGCGCTTTTCCTGCGTTTCCTGTAAAAGTCATCGACGGACACGAATATGTGGACGGCGGCTACTTTGATAATCTGCCGGTGGATTTTGCTTTGCGGCAGGGTGCTGAAGAGGTGGTCGCCATCGATCTAAGGCACGCTGCTACCCATCCCGGCTACCGGGACAGACCTCGGATCGATTACATTTCACCGACACAGGAACTTCCGCGGTTCCTCGAGTTTGACCGCGGACTGCTGGAACATTCCTTCCGGATCGGTTATCTGGACGCCTGCAAGTTTTACGGCAAATATGACGGTTATGTCTATACATTTGAGAAGGCGGAACTGCCGGCATTCTTCCATAAATGGTATCTGGAAATGCTGATGCTGGAAACCAGGATCAAACTGGCATCGAATATCAGTGAACGTTTCCGTTCCCGCCAGCATATCCGGAACAAACTGCTGGAGGACATGGATAAAACGCATCTGGAGTACAAGGATTATTTTTACGGGATGATGGATCATCTGATGCGCATATGCGGTATGGATGATGCCCAGGTCTATGTTTATGAAGAGGCAAGAAACCGGATCTTGGCTGAATTTGCCGATGCGGTAGATAAAAACTACGATAACATGCCTGCCCTGCAGGGAATCAGGGATCTTGCGGATTATGCCAGAACACTGAATACCAAAGGGATCATAGAAAAGATGATCCATGCGAATTTCTTTCCGGAACACAGGATCCTGACAGAAAACATGGCACTCACGGTATATCCTTTTGAACAGGCACTGGCGGATTTTGTTACATGTATGATGAAAGAACTTCCGGAGGAATCAGCGGATGGAAAAAGCGGCGAAATTTGAAAAAGTAAGTTTCGGACAGTTTGCGGAAGGATGGAAAAAGTTTGATCCGGAAGCTTCTGCGGAAACGGTAAAGGAAATATATGATAATCTGAAAATGCCGAAGCGGGCAACGGCCGGTTCGGCCGGTTATGATTTTTTTGCGCCGGCTGATATAACACTTCTGCCGCAGGAAGAGGCACTCATTCCAACGGGAATCCGTGTTAAAATGAAAAAAGGATACGTTCTGATGCTTTTTCCGCGCAGTTCACTGGGCTTTAAATACCGCATGCAGCTGAACAACACGGTCGGCATCATCGACAGCGATTATTATCATGCGGATAATGAAGGACATATTTTCTGCAAAATCACAAATGATTCAAAAGAAGGTAAAACCCTTTCGATCCGTCAGTCTGACGGAATGGTGCAGGGCATATTTCTTGCTTTCGGCATCACGGAAGACGATGCGGCTGAAGAAAAAAGGACCGGCGGATTCGGAAGTACAGATAAGAGGAAAACAGAATGACAGAAACAATACGTAAAGACATTCCGGAATCAGTTCTGGAACGCATGGAACAACTTAAAAAACACGGAAAGGAAGTACCGGATCTTTCCCTGATCAAAACACCGGAACAGATCGAAGGGATCCGTGAAGCCGGAAAGATCAACACGGCAGTGCTGGATGAAGTCGCGAAACACATACACGCCGGCATGAGCACACAGGAGATCGACAACATCGTTAAGGAATTCACGCATGCGCACGATGCTGTCTGCGCGCCTTACAAATATGAAGGCTTTCCCAAACATGTATGCACATCCATCAACGAGGAAGTATGCCACGGCATTCCGAGCCGTCTGCGCAAGCTGCATGACGGGGATATCATAAATGTGGATGTCACAACGATTTATAAAGGATATTATGCGGATGCTTCCCGCATGTTCATGATCGGTGATGTTTCCCATGCCAGAAAGAAGCTGACCGAAGAGACAAAAAAATGTCTGGAGATTGGAATAGCGGCTGCCCAGCCATGGGCAACGGTAGGGGATATCGGCTATGCCATTTCCAAATACGCGCATTCACTCGGCTATGGTGTCGTCAGGGAACTTGGCGGCCATGGCGTAGGCAATGACTTCCATGAAGATCCTTTCATCAGCCATATCGGCAAAAAAGGCACCGGCATGGTTCTGGTCCCGGGTATGGTTTTCACCATTGAACCGATGATCAATGCCGGCAAGGCAGGTGTGGTGATCGACCGGTACAACGGCTGGACGATCTATACATCTGACGGATCGGACAGTGCCCAGTGGGAACATACCATCCTGATCACAGAAACAGGAAATGAGATCCTGACATACTGATATGGGACGGATCCGGATCACAGGTTTTCATGAAGAAAATATATCTTCATCCATTCTGAATCAGATGGAAGAAGTCATCATGAAAACAGATTATCAAAGTGAAAAAAGACCATATCATTTCGTGTTTTTCAGAAACCGTGATCTTCTGAATGAGATCGAGGCGTTTGCCGGAGAGGAAAAATGTCATCTCGATGCCCCTCTGGTCATACTTGCTTTCGCAGACGGAAGCACGGCTTATGCTTCGGAAGATACTTTGAAAGCTGCCGGCAGTCTCCAGCGGTATATGCAGGAAAACGGCATGGAGTATTTCTTTTCCTTCAGACTCAACGATACGCTGAATCAGTACCGTTACCGGAAGATCATGGAAATGATGGGGGTTCCGGAAGGGTATCTGCTTCAGTTTACGATCGCCGCAGGACATTTTATCTCACAGGAAGGAACAGAGGCGGATAACGGCTCCGTGTTCTCCTATGTGCAGTAACCAGGAGGAAGTATGAACAATAACATTTACGTCATCGGACACAAGAATCCGGACAGTGATTCCATCTGCTCGGCCATTACATATGCCGATATGCTGAATCGTCTCGGATATTCCGCGATTCCCTGCCGGCAGGGGCCGCTGAATGAAGAAACAAAGTTTATACTGAAGCGCTTCGGGCAGGAAAATCCGCTGCTTCTGACGGATGCCAGGGCTATGCTGAAGGATATTGAAATGGATGAACCGACGATCGTCCGTGTGGATGAAACGGTCCATCACGCCTGGCATATGATGCTCAAGACACGCAACAGATCGCTCTGTGTTGTGGATGAAAACAACAAGCTTGTCGGTGTCTGTACTGCAAGTGATCTTTCCCGTGTCCGGATCCACCCTGAGACAGATCTTGATCAGCTGATGTCTTCAGCTACACTTGGCAATATTGCCCGTACGATCGGCGGTGAGATCCGGTATTCCCCGTCATACTTCGGAACTAACGGAAAGATCTATATCGTTGCCCTGGACGGGAAGGAAGCCGCCATGTACAACATGAAGGACAGCATCGTTATTACTTCGAGCGGTGAACAGAAGCAGAACATGGTCATCGACATGGGTGCCAAATGCCTCGTTGTTACCTGCGGACAGGCTGTTTCTGATTTTGTTATGCAGAAGGCAAGTGAGAATAAGTGTGCTGTCATCACAACGAAGCACGACACCATGCACACCGCAAGGGTCATTACAGAAAGTTACGCCGTAAAAGAGATCATGTCGGACAAAGTAATTGCATTCAGGGATTCCGATTATGTTGAAGATGTCATTGTCCGCATGGCGAGCACCCGTGTACGATCCTACCCGGTGCTTGATGACAAGGATAATATCGTTGGTGCGTTCTCGCGCTATCATACAAGAAATTATCAGAAGCGGAAATTCGTCCTGGTGGACCACAGTGCCATGACGCAGGTCATCAACAACATCGATAAAGCGGAGATCGTAGCGATCATTGACCATCATCATATCGGTGATGTCACTACCAGCAAGCCGATCGAATACCGCAACCAGAAATGCGGTTGCACATGCACGATCATCTCAAATCTCTATCAGGAAAACGGCATGCTGCCGGACAAAAACATGTGCGGTCTTCTGCTGAGCGCGATTCTCTCAGATACGCTGAATTTCAAGTCCGCAACAACAACGGAACGGGATAAAATGACGGCAAGATGGCTGGCTGACAGGGCAGGGATCGAGGATATCGATGCCTACGCAAGGGAAATGCTCGGTGCTTCCATTGCCCTGAAGGATGCTACGCCGCATGAGATCCTGAACAGAGACCTGAAGAATTATGAGATCGGTCAGTACAAGATCGCCATCGGACAGACCAATTACTCACGGATGGAAGATGTACAGGCTATTCTGCCCCCGTTCATCAAAAACCTGGAACAGGAGCAGGAAACACAGGGACTGGATCTGCTGGTCATGCTGTTTACGGATGTCATGGGCGAAGGTTCCTACTTTGTCTTCTCCGGACCGCTTTCCAAAGTGGTATCCGAACTCATTGAATCCAATTTTGATGAGCATACAGGATTTGATCCGCACATCATCTCAAGAAAGCAGCAGATGATGCCGAAGCTTTCAGCGATGATTCAGGAAATGTAGGAATATCCATAAGAAGTACGTACAGAAGAGCTGAAAAATCAGCTCTTTTCTTTTTGCTTTATGCCTCAGAAGTGGAAAGAATACAATATTTGTTCATAAAAACGACGCAATCATTCATGAAAAGATTTTCACGAATTGCAGAAATTATTTTCATCATCCTGAAAAAGATGTCCTTATTTACTTGCAAAACCGTTCATTGGATTTTATACTTTGGTTATATTTCTTGAAAGGGGGAAATACGAATGAGTAACTTCAAAAAGACTCTCGCAGCCGGACTCGCCCTTGCATTACTGGCAGGATGCGGCGGCAGCAACGGCGGAGGATCAAACAATGGCGGCGGAGAAGCAGATGGAAAGAAAACTGTAACAGTCGCTATCAACGCTGACCTGAATACAATGGATCACCATGTCGCAACAGACGGCGGTTCATTTGTTATGCAGTCTCTCTGCATCGGCGGTCTGGTTGAACTGGATGCCAATGCGCAGCCTCAGGCTGATCTCGCTGAATCATGGGATGTCAGTGAAGACGGTACAGTCTACACATTCCACCTCAGAGACGGACTGAAATGGTCCAACGGCACACCTCTGACAGCTAAAGACTTCGTTTACGGCTGGCAGCGTCTGGATGCGCCGAACCTGGCTTCTGAATATGCATTCCTGCTCGAAACGATTTGTGTCAAGAATGCAAAGGCAGCTTTCGACGGTGAAGTACCGCTGTCCGAACTCGGTGTATCTGCACCGGATGACAAGACATTCGTTGTTGAACTGACACAGCCTGTAGGATTCTTCCTCGGTCTGATGGCATTCCCGTCATTCTTCCCGCTGAACCAGGAATTCTTCGAGTCCATGGGCGGAGACCTCGATGCGAACGTTTCTGAGAACCAGTATTCTCAGGCAGTCGACAAGATGCTCTACTGCGGACCGTATGTATTCTCCAACTGGGAAGCAAATACAGCTTATACATTCACAAAGAACCCGGATTACTGGAACGCTGACGCACAGAAAGACTGTGTTGACGAAATCGTATTCCGTTTCGCAAAAGACGCTCAGTCTGCAGCTCTTTCCTACCAGCAGGGTGACATCGACGTCGTTACACTGACAGGCGACCTCGTTGACCAGTATAAGAGCGATCCTGGCTTCACACAGAGATTACAGGGTTATGCATGGAGATTAAACGTCAACCAGCTCTGCAAGTCTGACGAAACATTCAAGAACCTGAACCTCCGTAAAGCTCTCTCTCTTTCTATCAACCGCGAAGCGATCGCAAACGATGTCCTCAAAGACGGCTCCATCGCTGCTCAGGGATTCATCCCGAGAGATTTCGCATACGGACCGGATGGAAAAGACTACCGCGATACAGTCGGCAACCTCGTAGAATATGATGTCGCTGCTGCACAGGAAGCTTATAACAAAGCTAAAGAAGAACTCGGCACAGACAGTATCTCTGTTGATATTCTGTACGAAACAGACTCTGAAGCACCTGGTAAAGTAGCTGAAAACATCCAGGCTATGTGGAAAGAAAATCTGCCGGGCATCGAAGTCAACCTCGCTCCGAAGACAAAGAAGGAAAGACTTGCTCTCATGAACGAACTGGATTATGAAGTAGGTCTGACACGTTGGGGTCCTGACTATGCTGACCCGCAGACATACCTCGATCTGTTCAAGTCTGACCAGACAGCTTACAACGGATACTACTTCAACGATGCATATGATGCACTCCTGAACAAGGCTGAAACAGGCGAAGACGCAGCGAATGCTGAAGCACGCTGGGCAGACCTGATTGAAGCTGAAAAACTCATCCTCGATGATCAGGGTCTCATTCCGGTATTCCAGAACGGTGCCGCAATGCTGATCAATCCTGAAGTTAAGGGCATTGAATTCCATAACGCAGGTGTTGACTCATATCGTCATATCACAAAGGGTTAATTGAATCATTGTTTTACGAATTACTTCACAAGTAATGTAATAGAGCGGAAACCCCGCTCTATTACATTTATGTTTAAGAAAGGAAACCGAATTCATGTCGAAATACATTCTTAAAAGAGTGCTCATCAGTTTACTGACATTACTGGCAATCATATTTGTCCTGTTTCTGATGTTAGACTACATGCCGGGTTCTCCGTTCAACGATGAAAAGCTCAATGCGGCACAGAAGGCTCTTCTGTATGCGAAATACGGCCTGGATCAGCCGTTTATCATACGGTTCTTCAAATATGTCGCTGCGGTCTTCAAAGGCGATCTGGGACTTAGTTATGTTCTGAACAAGAACAAGCCGATCTCCGAGATGCTCGCCGGACCGCTGGGTGTTTCCATCCGTGTCGGTGCGCTTGGTATGCTGCTGGGTACTGTGCTCGGTCTGGTACTGGGCATTGCTGCTGCGTTAAACCATAATTCCTGGGTAGACTCACTATGTTCGGTCGTATCGATCCTCGGTGTTTCTGTCCCGGCTTATGTATTTGCGCTGCTGCTGGCATACTTTGTCGGATTCAAGATGGGACTGATCCCCATCCTGTATTCTTCAAAAAACGTAGCCAAGAGCTTTATAGGGCCAATGATTGCATTGGCCATGAGCCCAATGGCGAGTGTTTCAAGATTTACGCGGTCTGAGATGATCGACGTTCTCGGCTCTGATTACATTCTGCTTGTACAGGCAAAGGGTGTTAAACAGAGTGACTTAATCTTAAAACACGCGCTAAGAAACACTTTGATCCCGATTATTACCATCATGGGTCCGATCCTGGTCAACCTGCTGACAGGTTCCATGGTCGTTGAATCAGTATTCGGCGTACCCGGCATCGGTACAATGATGGTCACAGCGATCCAGAGTAACGACTACAACGTTACGATCGCCTGTGCATTTACATATTCGGCCATGTACATTGTCATGATGCTGATCATTGATATCCTCTACGGTGTCATCGATCCGCGTATCCGTGTCGCAAAGGAGGGCAGTTAAGATGAGCGAATATGCTGAAAAACACATGCCTATCATAGAGAATGATTACGATCCGGAAGATTTTGTCTTTGTACAGGAAAATATCAAACTGAAGGATAAAGTATACAAACAGACTTCATTCCTGAAGGATGTCTGGAACAACTTCTCGAAAAATAAAGGCGCTGTAGTCGGACTGATCATTATCAGTATCATCATTATTCTCGCAATTACGGGACCGATGTTCTCGGGATATAAGTATGACGGCATCGATCTGTCGCAGCAGAGTATGCCGCCGCATATGCCGGTTCTCGAAAAGATCGGGATCTTCAACGGCTATGAAAGAGGCGTAGACCAGTATGCCGCAAAGGGAATCTCTGATGTATATCACTGGTTCGGAACAGATACCAACGGACGTGACCTGTTCACCCGTGTCTGGGAAGGAACAAGAATCTCCCTGTTCATCGCATTTGTTGCCGTAACGATCGATATCGTAATCGGTATGTCCTATGGACTGATCTCCGGTTACTTCGGCGGCAAAGTCGATATGATCATGCAGAGATTTGTTGAGATCATCAACGGTATCCCGACACTGGTCCTGGTTACGCTGCTCGGACTGATCCTTCCTTCCGGTATGACATCCATTATCTTTGCATTGATGATCACCGGATGGATCGGTATGTCGAGAATCTCCCGTGCTGAAGTCCTGAAGCTGAAGGAAGCTGAATACATCCTCGCTTCCAGAACATTAGGCGCCAAGCATTTCTCGATCATATTCAAGGACATCATGCCGAACATCTTCGGTCAGCTGATCACCATGGCTATGTTCTCTGTACCGAGTGCGATCTTTACCGAAGCATATCTTTCCTTTATGGGTCTCGGTATTCCTGCACCGCAGGCATCTCTCGGTACACTGATCTCTGACGGATATAAGTCACTGACAGTTCATCCGTACATGATCATGAGTGCCATTACCGTACTGGCGCTTCTGATGCTGAGTTTCAACCTGTTCGCAGACGGTCTCCGTGATGCGTTTGACCCGAACCAGAAGCATTAAGGAGGAATTATGACAGCGAAACGTGATAAAAAAGACAGAGTATTATCCATCCGTGACCTGAATATTTCCTTTGAGACGGCAAATGGTACGGTTAACGCGATCCGCGGTGTCCGTATGGACCTGTTCCGCGGCGAGACGATCGCGATCGTAGGTGAGTCCGGTTCCGGCAAGTCCGTAACCGTAAAGACCATCATGGGAATTCTGGCCCCGAACGGCAAGATCCTGAGCGGCAAGATCGACTATACATTTGAGAATGAAAAAGGCGAACTGGAAACGGTTGATATGACGAAGCTCTCCCAGAAGCAGATCCGTTACCGTTTTAACGGAAAGCATATCGCCATGGTATTCCAGGATCCCATGACTTCCCTGGATCCGACCATGACCATCGGCAAGCAGATTACCGAAGGCATGCTGATCCATGAAAAGATCACAAAGGAAGAGGCGAAGGAAAGA
>CADBPK010000094.1 GCA_902796465.1 uncultured Erysipelotrichaceae bacterium
CATCACAAAGAGGATCACAACGGAAGTTCCCGGTGTAAACAGATGTCTGTATGATCTGACACCGAAACCGAGTGCAACGATCGAATACGAGTAAAAAGATCAAACCTCACGCTGAAAACCAATGAGTGATTCAGCGTGAGGCTTTTTCTTTTGGTATGGTACTGATTACTTTTGTCTTTTCATTCGTCAGGATTGGAATATAATAGAAGTTAAGTATAACTAACCGAATATTTATAACTATTTCTCTTTCCAATATGAAATAGAAATGGGCAAATACATCCGGCGGAATGAGAAGATCGTGATATGTATCGGTCGGAAAAGGAAACGGAATATGAAGTATATCGGAATGCCAATGGGAATGTGGATTTTGTTTCAAAGATCCTTCCGGGATCAGCTGGTTTCTGTATTGGAAAAAGATGAAAAAGAAGCGGATGACATCACGAAGTCCGCAAAGGTAAAGTACAGGGAGATCATTTCAAAACTTCCGGAATTTGAGAAGAAAGACCGCTTTACCATGAATATCGTCAATTGTTCCATGTTCTGCGCATTTCTTCTTTCCATGGAAAGAAAAGCTGATATTGCCAAAATGACAGATTATTATGCACAGGCGATGATGACAAAACCGATGAAATGGTTCTGCCGCACAGCGGGGAAAAAGAAATTCACAGAGAAGGACATTCAGGGATTGAAGGATACTGCGGCTTTGAAGGCGGCTGACAGAAATCCTTATTCATGGAATATGGATTTCTATCCGTATGCGGATAACAGCGGTTATGAGGCACGATTTACCGGATGCGGGATCTGCAGGCTGATGAAGGAATACGGATTATATGAATATGTACCTGCGATGTGTCATCTGGATTACACGATGAGCGATGCCGGCAGCCGCAGTGTTTTCGAACGGCAGTATACGCTGGCATCCGGAGGTCCGTACTGTGACTGCGGTTATAAGAAAAAGGAAAACGTATGAAGTACCATATTGCAAAAAACACGATCCAGGAAACGCTGGTCATACCGCTGTTCGGAAGGCTTGTATGTTCAGAGCGCTTTCCGGAATTGTTTTCGGATGAATCAGCAGAAAGAATATGTGATTCCCTTGATTATGATTTTGATGAAAAGCGGAAAAAGATGGAATCTGTTTTCGGCCTTTTCGGTGCTCTGGAAGTGGCGCAGAGACAGTATGACCTGCAGTGTGAAGTATCTCATTATCTTGAAAAGCATCCATCCGCTTCAGTTGTGAACCTCGGCTGCGGACTGGATGATACATTCCGCAAGGCAGACAACGGAAAGTGCAGGGGTTATAACCTGGATTTTCCGGATGTGATATCAATCAGGAATGAAATCCTTCCGCCGGGTGAAAGAGAAGAGAACATAGGCTGTGATCTGAATGATTTCAGCTGGATGGACCGGATCAATACAGAAAACGGAGCAGTGTTCTTCGCAGCAGGCGTATTCTATTATTTCAGGACAGAAGATGTTAAGAAACTGTTCTGTGCTATGGCAGAAAGGTTTCCCGGTTCTGTGGTATGTTTTGATGCATGCAATGCCAGAGGCGCAAAGATGATGCGTTCAACCTGGCTGAAGGAAGCGGGAATCACAGATGTACATGCATATTTTTCGCTGGAAGATGAAAAGGAACTGGAAACCTGGAGTGAAGACTTTTCTTCGGTCAGCGCAAAGAGCTATATGCGCGGTTACCGGGATATATACCGGCATGTCAAACTGTTTTACAGACTGATGATCCGGTTCTGTGACAGATTTGTAAAGATGAAAATAATACGGATCGCTTTTGCGGAAAAGGAATAATGGAAAAAAGAATTGAAAAGTATGTTCGTATGTTCGGACGGACTTTGCAGAAATCAGGTTATCCGGATGCGTACCGGAAAGAATCCGATTACAGGAAAAGGCTGGAGGATATGTACGCTTCCGAGGCATTCCGTCAGCACAATGTCTATCCAACAATGAATGTTGTCCATGTTTATGCCGTTATCGGGATGTGCCTGGAACTGAAGGATGATGGTCTTCCGGAGAATGAGATCATCACCCTTGTAAATGAAGTGTTCCGCACAAGAAGAAAAGCGTACGCCGCCTTGATCAGATGCATCGATTTATATCCCGGCAGCTGGAAGATCGCCCGGAAATGGAACATCAATGACCATGAAAAGCGGGTCAGGGACGGCAGTATCACTTATGATTCATTTGAAGTCAGTGAAGAAAAGATCGCATATAAGATTTCCAGATGCATGTATGTCAATATATTTGAGTATTACGGGATACGGTCTTTATGCAGGATCTTCTGCATGACAGATGAAACTGCGTATAAAAACCTTTCGAAGCATGTAGAATTTATCCGGCATTCAGATCTCTCACTCGGAGATTCCTGCCATGATGAGGTGATGAGAAAAAGAAAGACCGGCTGAAACGGAAAATACCGGAGACCAGCTATGAATACGTCAAGTAAAATCAGGAAAACTTAACTGGCATTATGAAAACAACGATTTACAGAAGTAAATCAAATG
>CADBPK010000095.1 GCA_902796465.1 uncultured Erysipelotrichaceae bacterium
GCCACTTCCTTCAGCTCGTCAGAGACCTTGTCCGGATGATCGTGCAGACAGTATTCAATGAACATCATCGTGTCATAATACGTATAATACGTTTCACATGCCAGGGTACCGTCCATATCAAACACCGCAATACGGTCTTCCACAGGAATATAATACGTGCTGTTTTCATCCGTTACCGTGCTGACAAAATCGATCAGTTTCTGCTTTGGAACGGAGTTTTCCGTCCAGAGTGTAAGCGGCTCGGCAGTTACTTCATCTGCCGTTTCCGGTTCAGCTGGTGCTGCACCTTTTCCGGATGTAAATACAACACCGATCACCAGCAGCAGGATGAGCTCCAGAATCGCTGCCAACCGCCAGAAATTCAGTTGTTTTTTTGTGTTATCCATATCTTTC
The DNA here is from genome assembly GCA_902796465.1 of uncultured Erysipelotrichaceae bacterium. Classification (GTDB taxonomy): domain Bacteria; phylum Bacillota_I; class Bacilli_A; order Erysipelotrichales; family Erysipelotrichaceae; genus Bulleidia. The sequence goes on from CADBPK010000095.1 coordinate 394, forward strand.
TTTCATTCCTCCATGAATCATCCCTGTTATTATTGCACCCCTTTTCAATTATGCAAGCATATTCTTTCATCGAAAACCTTTTTATCCGGCAGATTATAAACAGGAAAATCACTTCTGTTATGAGCATCTTTATCTTTCTTTCATACACAAACATTAAACGATTGAGCGTATCAAAAAAAGCAGATTCCGGTTTAGGACAAACTTCCTTTCCATGTGTCTGCTTTTATAATAGAACTTCACAACTTCCTGCTTTTCAATCTTTCCGTTGTACTCTGCGGAGTTTTATCCGGAAGAAACAGAGATGCAGGTGATTATGAAAGACTTTAGGGCATGATTTTACTGAACGTATTTTTCTCCGTTGAGAAGAACAACATTCATCTGCTCCACTGTCACTTTCTCCCATACACCGGCTTTATATAAGGCTCTGAAGCGAGATATTCATCAAAGAGTTCCCTGTCCGGGAAATCCATAACCATGACAGATCCCTTCATCTTCCCTTCTTCATCCAGAAGGCCGCCGGCACAAAGTACTTTGCCTTTGATCTGCGACATATTGGCAAGATGCTCTGGACGGACTTCCATCCGCTTTTGCAGCATTCCTGCACCATCGTAAGCTGTGATAACAAACTGCATCGTTTTTCTCCTTTCATGACTGACAATCATTCCTTCCGGAACTGATTATTCGATTTCTGTCACAACAATTTCAGACTGGAATTTACGCTGGTAAACATCGGTCAGCAGGACACCGTGACGGAGTGTGCATTTGCCGACAGGACCATCAGTTACCTTAACGTTTTTCGGTTCTTTGACACGATATGTTTTAAACGCTGTTTTTGAGCCGATGCTGTTTCCTTCTTCATCATAGTAATCAAACAGGAAGTCCAGTGTCTGTCCGGTTTCGAGTTCACTGTGACCCTTTTCCATATAGGCATCGGGATTGTCCGCTTCATCATAGCCGATGATCCTTCCTTCTGACGGTGTGTTTTCATCGACGGAAGGTGCCCATTCGATATACAGCAGTACTTCAGTATCTTTGTTCAGTATGGCTTTGGTATAGCCGGTAAAGATATCACCGCTCTTATCTGATCGCAGGCCGGTTGGTTCATAGAAGACCGGATGGCCATCGATGGAAACCCAGTTTCCGTCGGCGGTGATCATGAGATGACCGTTCTCATCGATCATCCCGGCATAATCTGAGCCAAGATACCTGAGACCTTCTTCTGTTTCCTGATAATAGAACTGTCTTTCATCAGAGATGATTTCCCAGACACTGTCAGAGAGTTCCAGGGAATACCCCTCGCCGTTTTTGCGGACCGGGATCTCAATCATAGCCGGTGTGGTTACATAGTTTTCAAATCCCGGTTTGTACCATTCTTCCTCCGTATAGTCGATCAATGCAAGCAGTTCTGACAGGAAGCTGTCAGTTTCGCCTGCAGATTTAACTTTTCTGGAAGCGGCCATAATAGAGAAGAAATCTGTATAGAATTTTTCCTGTTCCATAAGACCGTTGTTTTTAAGCTGTTTCCAGCAGTCTCCGTACGATGAGATCGACCTGTAAGGGAATGTAAATGCAAGGCCGTTGATTCCATCAGCACTTCTGCGGTTGCGCGCGACAATGCATGCCTGGACATGCGCAATCAGTTCTTTGATTTCACTGTCGCTCATGACAGAGTCATTGTAGTCTGTCCGCTGCAGGTTGCTGAGATAATGAACCAGATCAAGCTGCTCGTTGTTCATGAATGTATATGAACTGTTTGCCGCAAGGGAAATATCAACGTAATCAGATTCGGCAGTGAGGATCGCTTCTTCCTGTTTTTCGAAAAGATCCTCCAGTTTTTCGTATGCCGGATTCACATATGTCAGATCCAGCAGTGAAAGTGTATATGTATTATCTTCACTGTCCAGAATCTTCGTGTTGTATTTATCATAGGTTCCGATTACTTCACGGGCAAAATCTTCAGTAGGAATTGTCGGATCTTTTGCAAGCTTTCCAAAGGCGGAAGTATAGAACCAGCCGCCGGAGGGTTCACTCTCTTCCGATGCAAGATAATAATCAGCATACGGCTCCAGAAGTTTGGCAATTTCAATATCCTGCATCAGACATGCATCAAACCCGATCATATCAAACTTCACACCGGAATCCCTGATGGCAGACACAACCTCATCCACCATGATCGTACCGCTTGAATTATCCTTCCGCTTGTTCAGGTTATCCTGGCCATAGCCGGTGGACAGACCTCCGCCGTGATCCCAGAGTACAAGGATATAGCGGTCTGCCGGATAATTCTCTTTTGCCCAGGTGATAAAGTCGAGCAGCTCGTTCCGGCTGGACATGGTTGTATAGGAATCAATATCCATGACCTTGTTCAGCTGACCGTTCTCCATTACATACCGGCCTACTGAATTCTTGTCAATGCCGCCGGTGAACCAGCGGTAGGAACCGCCGCATTCCAGAACAAACTTCAGCGAACTGCCCTGTTTTGTCGCATCTGCAAACTGTTTCATATTGATTGAAGCAGCGCCTATCTTGAATTCAAGATCCGACCCGATGACATATTCCATGACAACCACTGATTCGACATCAGACTTGTCAGCGAAGAATTTTTGACGGGATGGAGTGATTGAGGCAAACTGCGCATAGTTGTCCTGCATATTCTCTTCGCGCAGGACTTCTGAGCCGTCCCCGGTGATATCTTTTGTATTTTCATAAATATCACGCTGAAGATACTCGACTAACGGCCACGGTGTTTTCACCTTCAGAATCAGAAAGCCTACAATCATGCTGACAACTGCTGCTTCACCAAGGAAGAACAGTATGGAGACAAAACGCATTGTATAGCGAAACCATTTCTTTGGCCGCAGCAATCCAAGTTTGATCGGCGTGCCGTGCAGGAAACGGTTTTTATGAATGTACCCAAGTGCCATGAGGAACGGTGCCGGGAACAGGATCATTGCGATTCGGAACAGCCATCCTTTCCCAAACGATTTTCCAAGTCGCCAGTACAGACGGGTCAGATAGCCGTAATAGTTCAGAAAACCAAGGACCAGAAACAGGAATCCATAAACTCTCTGACCGGGTGAAACACGCTCAGCAAATGGCCTGAAATACATCGCTGTCAGGAAAAACAGCAGCATGAACAGAAACGGATGCCGGAAGGCATATTTGGTTTCAAACATCGTATCACCGATCTTCTTCTCAGCCGCAAACGGAATCAGTGCATAAATCCTTTTTAGATCCATTTTCCGCAGGATACCAAAGTACGCGATCATATGCACAAGACAGAGCAGAATAAAGACGGGCAAAACGTCGATGAACAGCAGATATAGCATAGAATTCCTCCAATTAAGTCAAATGATACAGTATAACTCCTGCAATAACATCATTTCATACCATGCAGAGAAGCAAAAAACGGATCATAACAGTGATGAATGCAACGTTTCTGTTTCAGCGGGTTATGCCTTGTTCTCTGTCATCAGCAAGAGGAACTGTAACAGTACGCCGTCCTTTCTGTATTCTGATTTTTTGCCTTTATTCAGTAAGCTTTCATACTAAGCATATTGTTATTCCTTTTCTGTAAAGTTTTCTATATATAATATACAGCATGTTTTTACACTAAACTGTGCGGTTAATGGTTATATCTAAAGTTTTGCCGGTGAATCTCCGGCAGCGGAAATGCGTTTTTTCAGATATACGGACAGACTGTAACCTCGTAAAGCCGTCTTTCCATGCATGCATCTGTGCAGGCATGAAATAATAATCTTCATGTAAAAGCCTGTACACAGTGATTATTCCGGTAATTGAGAGCCACCATGTCCGGTTTTGAGAGCCACCCAATCCGGATAAAGAGCCACCGTTCAATCAAGATGGCATTCCGCTTAGAGAGCCACTTCCAATCAGATAAGATTTGATTGCGGGGAACCGCATCGTCTGATGAATGGAGGTGTTTTTTAATGGACGATAATAAATTAATCCTCAAATTGTTTTTTGAGGGCTTTTCACAGCGGAAGATTGCTGAGAGACTGAAGAAATCACGCAATACGGTATCAGAAACTATACGGGCTTCTGATGCCCAACATCTCACTTTGGAACAGATTGTTGATCTTTCTGAAGATGAGCTCAACGCACTGTTATTCCCGGAAAAGCAGTTTATTCCGGAATATGTGCAGCCTGACTACGAGTATTGCCACAAAGAATTGATGAAAGATGGTGTAACTCTTTCCCTGTTGTACGAGGAGTATGTCGCACAGTGCCGGTCACAGAAGAAACCATTCTATAAGCGCACTCAGTTCTTTGATAAGTACGCTGACTATGTTAAGAAGCACAGGCTGACCATGCACATCAACCATAAACCAGGTGACAGAGTGATGGTTGACTGGGATGGCACAACAATGGAAGTGTGTGACGAATATACCGGAGAGATCACTACGGCATACCTGTTCGTTGGTACACTGCCATTCAGTATGCTTTCTTACGTACAGGCCTGTCCAACTATGAAGGTACACGATTGGATCGACTGTCACATCAGAATGTTTGAATACTTTGATGGTGTTCCGAGACTGCTCATTCCTGACAATCTTAAGACAGGTATCATCACAAACAAGAAGTATGAAGACCCCGTAACCAACAGAACATATCAGGAGATGGCTGACCATTACGGCATTACGATCATACCGGCACGCGTTCGCGCCCCGCGTGACAAAGCAGGCGTAGAAGGAAGCGTAGGCGATATCACACGTGCTGTGATTGGCAAGCTTCGGAACAGAAAGTTCTTTTCCTTTGATGCATTAAACAACGCTATACAGATCGAAATGGATAAGTTCAATACGAAGC
>CADBPK010000096.1 GCA_902796465.1 uncultured Erysipelotrichaceae bacterium
ATAATGCGCGAAAATAAAGAAAAACAGGGAAAACAGAACAAGAGATTTGTTTCTGCTTTCCCAATCAGGTCAATCCATATGCAGATCCTTGCGGATCGCTTCCTGTCTTCCCTTCGCCGTTGCAGCCCATTTCGGACCTTTTGCATACATGTCAGCCAGTTCGGCAAGTGCCGCAGGCACATCAATGCCCTGCGGACATGCATGGGCACACTGCCCGCAGCCGATGCACGCTGCCGGTCTTTTTTCTTCATCCAGACCATCCAGGCGCATGCCGGAAATGGCGGTGACGGAGAACTTGTAATCATTGTAGCAGGCTAACAGATACGGGATATCCAGACCGACCGGACAGCCGTCACAGCAATACCGGCACGCTGTGCACGGTACACCCGTTTTCATGGCTTCCGCAAATTCTGCCAGGGTCTTCTGTTCCTCATCAGATAAAGGATTATATTCCCGGAATGTCTTCAGGTTATCAATGACCTGGTCTGTTTCATTCATGCCTGACAGGATGACTTTGATATTCGGCAGCCCCTGCAGGAAACGGAATGCATAGGATGCGTCGCTTCCGTCCCCGAATTTCTTCAGGTGCGCGGACATCTGTTCCGGAAGCACTGCAAGTTTTCCGCCGCGGCATGGCTCCATGACCCATACGCCGAGTCCGTGTTTTGTGATGATATCGTACTTTTTCTTTGCGTCCTGCAAGGTCCAGTCAAGATAATTGCACTGGATCTGCACAAACTCAAATACGCCTTCATAGCGGTTCAGGAAGTCTGCCAGCAGGTCCGGTCCGCCATGAAAGGAGAAACCGAAATGCCGGATCTTTCCCTCTTCCTTCATTTTGATCATATCCGGAATGATATGGTACTCTTCCGATTCATAGATCTTTACCGACCATTCCGTAATATTGTGCAGCAGATAAAAATCAAAATAATCCGTCCGGCATTTCTGCAGGGAAAGATTGAACAGCGCAATGTTGTCCACCGGGCCAGGAAGTGAATGACCCGGGAATTTATCCGCGAGGTAATAACTGTCACGCGGATATTTCTTTAATGCTTCAGCCATGGCGATTTCCGACTTCCCGCCGAGGTACGGATATGCCGTGTCAAAATAATTGACGCCGCCGGCAATGGCAAGATCAAACATATCATTGACTTTTTCCTGGTCGATCTCACCGGTCGCCGGATCAGCCGCAAACCGCATACAGCCGAAACCGAGCCGTGATAACTGCATTTCCTGGAATGTACTGTAAATCATAGCTTTCTCCTTTTCGAATGTGATGATTATCTGTTTTCAGAATAACAGAATCCTGTACGGAAGAACAATATGTCCTTTCCCTGACATACGGGATCCCCTTTATTTCTTTCCTGCTTTTCTGATGATATTACGGTATGGCAGGATCATGCCCTCTGTCATTTTCCCGCGCATTTTTCGGTTCAGCTTTTTATTTTTCATCATGGTTCCTACCGCATACATGCCGAGAATCGTTCCCTTTTTCTTCTGCGGGAAATCATAGAACCCGTGTTTTTTATAAAATCTGTGGTCTTCCTGCATGAGTCCCTGCATCTGCCAGATCAGATCCCGGAAGATCTTCAGCCCGCCGACGCCGTAGAAATTCTTCGGCTGGGTGTAATGAACATCAATAACATAGTCCAGTCTTTCCGCCAGTCTGTCGATTTCCGTATCCGGGTCTTCCTCATCGCAGGCGATACCGCAGAGATAATTCCCGCCGACCTGGGCACGTGCTTCCATGACTGTTTTCAGATTGGATTCCGCGCTCAGTTTTCCATGGACCAGATATCCCTGGGGATCGCCCATGGTAACGGTCCTGTGCCCGTTGCAGAACTGTCTGTCATCATACAGTTTGAAACGATATCCCATGGAGTGGTCCCGGATCGAATACGCATACACGATCGCATCCGCTTTCTGGATCCTGTCGCGCAGCAGGGAATCAAATCCATCCCGGTAGATACAGGCGCCGGTGGCAGCGCAGTTAAAGCAGCCCAGACACCCTCCCGCAAACGAGAATTCACGCAGATTGACAACATCTGTTTCCCGGCTGATCCTGTTCTGAAAACGGCGGATCATGTTTACAAGAGGAACACTGTCCGGATCACCGGGATCATAATCCGTTACGATCATGACCATACCCGGTCTTTTCTCTGCGTTAAGCGGAACTTCCGTATTTGTCTTTCGGAGCGGAGATGTTTCATGCGGCTTCGGCGCGGACTCATAAATGCCTCTTTCCATCTGCCAGATAATGAAGCGGAAATAATCCTGCGCTTCTTTCTGCCCTTTTTTATTCAGAAGATCACTCATGTCCGCAGACAGCCCGTTCAGCCACCGCATGCCGAGATCCATGCAGTTTTCCCGGATAAACGCATGTGCCGTCACATCATAGAAATGTTTGGAAGTCGTGATCTGTGAAGCATATTTTCCCTGCAGATCCACATGGTTTTCCCTGATCAGTTCAATAAACCTGTGCAGCTGGGCAGGAACCAGAAAAGTATATACAGGATAACTGAACAGGATCAGGTCCGCCTTTTCCAGTTCTTCCCTGCATGCGTTAAAGTCTTTTTCATACATCCGGATCTTCTGTCCGGCATGGATCATGCGGAAACTGCATTCCGGAAACATCTTTTCCAGATACAGCACCGTCTGCAGTGTTATGCTGTCTTTTCCCTTCGGGGATCCGTTTATTACCGTAATTCTCATGTTATCTGTTTTCGTTTTCTCTTGAATGATTTCTGTTCACGGGATTATTTTCCGCTGTAGATCTGAGCCAGTCCGCCGTGTGAAGTTTCACGGTATTTTTCATTCAGATCCCTGCCGGTCCTGTACATCGTCGCAACGACATCGTCAAATGAGATCTTCCGCGTCTCATACAGAAACCGGGAAAGATTGACGGCAGAAAGCGCACGCATGGCCGCAACGGCATTTCTTTCGATGCACGGGATCTGGACCAGTCCGTTGACCGGATCACATGTCAGCCCGAGACTATGTTCCATCGCGATCTCAGCCGCATACTCCACCTGATCGATATTTAATCCCCAAAGATAAGCAAGGGCGCCTGCCGCCATGGAACAAGCGCTGCCGATCTCTGCCTGACAGCCGCATTCCGCTCCGGATATGCTGGCATTTGTCCGGATAACATTGCCGATGAGACCGGCAACTGCCAGGGCATCCACGATCTCATTTTCCGGAAACCCGCGTTCCTTCTGCATATAATACAGGACCGCCGGCAGGACACCGCAGCTGCCGCATGTAGGCGCTGTTACCACGATCTGCTCATCTGCGTTTTCCTCACTGACTGCGTAGGCATATGCCGCAATGATCCGGTTCATCGCCACATCCGCGCTTTCGTTATAACATCTCTTTTCATAGAGAATCTTTGCCTTGCGGGCTACCTCCAGCCCGCCGGGAAGGATTCCCTCTTTCTGCAGTCCCCTTTCCACCGCATCCTTCATAGCAATCCATACCTGCGGAAGGTATGCGTCCAATGCATCACCCTCCACGTGACAGATAAACTCCCTGAGCGTGATTCCCTGGTTTCTGCAGACAGAGACGATCTCGGAAAAGGAATTCTGGGGATATATTTCTTTTTCTTCCTCCGAGGTTTCTCCTTCGATTCTGACGGAACCGCCGCCGATACTGAACATCCGGCATGTACCGATCTTTCTGCCGTCTTTCAGTGCGGTAAAACGCATGGTATTGGGGTGCGGCAGATCCGTTTCTTTCCGGTCAAAAACAACCTGTGCGCCGGGAAGAACGGAGAGAATAGCTTTTTTTGTTCCGTGTCCTTCGCCGGTGAATGCCAGGGAACCGTAAAGGATCACTTCCCAGCCATCCGCATCCGGATACCGTTCCCGGAAGATCTGCGCCGCATGGTACGGTCCTACCGTATGTGAACTGGAAGGTCCGTTTCCGATCTTATATACACTGGCGATACTTTTCATCTTTTCCCCCTGACTGTATTTTTTCACTGATCCTGCAGGATCAGAAATATTTCTTTTTGCCTATGAGATATCTCAGCTCGGCCCCTTTTGAAATATTGCCTTCCACTTTCATCTGTCCGGTCACGAAGAGCTTGTCTGCAGATACTGTCCCGGCAGCCATGTTGTACAGATTGTCCATCCCGGCCGCGATCCGGACATCCGCGTCATGATAACTGTACGGTTCCATTTCCATGCCGGCTTTTGTGAATTTCAGATAGAAAGTTCCTTCCCCAGGTCCTTCGATCCGTACCTGCGCGACATTGCAGTAATCATCATCCTGGAGGGCAAGATACGCATTCCTCTCCTCGCTGAGATCTTCATAGACGACCTTCAGAGCGTCAAAAGCATCCTGGAATGTGACATTCGGATCAAAGCCGCTGCCGCAGATATCGGAATACATCTTGATATATGTCTGGGCGGATTTATCCCATGAGAAATCCTTGTGCATGCAGCGGTCCCGGATCGTCTCAAATGTCTTATGATCCGCAAAATAGATCTTGATCGCTTCCTCGATTGCAAGCAGAAGCGCTTTGGAGTTGTAATCCGCAAACGAGAATCCGTCCCCGATCCCGTCAAAGTCGGAATACGGACGCACCGTATCCTTCAGTCCGCCGGTTTCATGTACGATCGGGACAGTACCGTAGCGCATCGCCATCATCTGTGAGAGGCCGCAGGGTTCAAAGGAGGACGGCATCAGGTAGAAATCCGCACCCGCAAAGACCTTCGCAGCCATTTCTTCGGTATATTGATCGGAGAAGCCAAACTGGCCTGCGTACTGTTTTCTGCATTCATTGAAAAAATTGACATATTTGGGTTCCCCCTGTCCGAAAATGATCAGCTGTACACCTCTGTGCATCAGTTCCGGCAGAAGTTTGCGGATCAGTTCAACGCCTTTCTGCTCGACCAGTCTTGCGACGACGGCGAACAGCGGCCAGTTCGCGTTCTGTTTCAGACCGAATTCCTTCTGGATATATGCCTTGCATACTGCTTTGCCTGTTTTGTCAGCGGCGCTGAAGTGTTCCGGTATCCGCTTATCTTTCGCAGGATCATAATGATCCGGATCGATACCGTTCAGAATACCGTACATCTTGGCTTCGATCATGTCGCATACACCTTCCAGACCTTTGCCGAACCGGTGTGTATGGAGCTCCCTGGCATATGTTGGGGACACGGTCGATACCGCATCTGCCATCAGCATCGCACCTTTCATCAGGTTTACATCCGACCTCCCCTGGTATTCATAAGCCAGTGCCCCGTCATACCATCCCGGATCAAGGGCAAATGTCCGGAACATCTCCTGGATGCCGAACTGTCCCTGATAAGCGATATTATGGATCGTATATACCGTTTTGACATTTCTGTATGCCGTATGCGCTGCCTGATGATCTTTCAGATACAGAACTGCCAGTGCCGTTTCCCAGTCATTGCAGTGAAGAATATCCGGAATGAAGCCGATCACTTTCATGACATCGATCACCGCTTTTGAAAACCATGCGAAACGGAATTTATCATCTTCATACCCATACAGTTTATCCCTGTAAAACAGTTCTTCATTATCGATGAACCAGACCGGGACGCCGGAAAGCTCCCCTTTCAGAAGTCCGCAGTACAGTGATGCACTGCCCAGTCTTACCTGAAGGTTCGTCACATACGTGACCTTTTCCGCGAAACGTTCCTTTACACATTTATAGTAGGGCGTAATGATTGCCAGCTTATGACCGGCTTTTTTCAGCGCAGGCGGCAGGGAAAAAGCAACATCCGCCAGTCCCCCGGATTTTGAGTACGGAGCGCACTCACTCGTTACA
>CADBPK010000097.1 GCA_902796465.1 uncultured Erysipelotrichaceae bacterium
AGCGTATTACGATATCATCCCGGTCATCTTTCAGATAATCCAGGAGTGTATCCGTCGCTGCCATAAGATCTTCTTCACTCATTCCGATCTTCTCATAAGTAAGATCCCTTTCATATTCCCGGCGGTAGAATCCTCTGTTGAAACAGCAGATATCCACGACGGTCAGCAGAATGGCGACGGAAAGGAGAAAAAAGCCAGCGGAAACCAGGAATCTACGCATTTTCATAAAGCCATACCTTCAGCTTTTCGATTGCTTTTCCGCGGTGGGAAATGCCGTTCTTTTCATCTTTTGTCATTTCTGCCATCGTTTTGTGAAGCGGCGGAAAGTACATGATCGGATCATAGCCGAAACCATTCTCCCCTTTCGGCTCATATGCAATGGTACATTCGGCTGTATCCTCAAATACTACCGGTTCCATATCCGGACGTGTTATGGCTATGGCACATACATAACGGCAGGTCCTGTCAGTGATATCCTTCATCTTTTCGAGGATGATCCTGTTTTTTTCCGTGTACGGCGTATCGTGGCCGAGCCATCTGGCACTCATAACACCCGGCTTACGGTCGAATGCATCGATCTCCAGTCCGGAATCGTCTGAAATCGCCATGATCCCATAGCGGTCTGTCAGAGCTTTCGCTTTGATGACTGCGTTTTCAGAGAATGTCTTTCCTGTTTCTTCGATCTCCCCGAGGTCCGGGAAATCGTGAAGCGTCAATACTGTATATCCTTCCGGTTCCAGCATCTGCCGGAATTCCCTGATTTTTCCTTCGTTCGTACTGGCTACTGCGATTTTTTTCATTGATGTACTCCTTTCATCCAGATCGTCATAGGATCTGAAAGATATTCTTTTACCATTGCTGCAAACAGCGGGTCAGCAGTGCTGAGCCTCCCTGTTCCTTTAATGAACGGATCAATATACCGTTTTTTTGTCCGCACGGTGATCCATCCTTCCCCTTCCATCTGCTTTTCTGAAATCAGAAGATGGTTCATATTCCGGAAACGGCTCCAGCGCTGACATAAGGAGCTGTTCTCCAGTTTTGCGATGATATGTTCTTCTGTCTTCATCAGATCTTTTTCTGTCAGAAAACCGGACCGTATTCCTTCCTTCAGGATATCTGCCAGTATCTGCATGGAATAGCGGTCTTCCGGAGAACAGTAGATCTTGCCGCATTCAAGTGCGTACAGGGCAAACTGACGCGCTGTATCGATATTCCGGAACATGATCTCTGTCTCTCCGAATTCATTATTACCGGTCTCCAGATCTTCAAATACCGACCGGATAAAGGATGTCCCATCAATGCCGAACTGGACGATATTACCGCAGGTATATTCCAGACGGTCAGCAGAGAGCCGGGGAGAATCATTATCAGCGACGGGATAGAGGTGATAATCTGAGACATCACAGATGGCTATATTGGCTGCTGTCAGCAGACCGGTAATTCCGCAGTCATTCCGTATGACTTCTTCTGTCAGGGATTCCGTACTCTCCTGCTTGATCTGGTCACCGTGGATAAAATCGACTACATGCGCAAAGCCCGGCGTGGCGATATCATGAAACAGTCCGGAAAGCGCCTGTACAGGATTCCCGGTGAAACGCCATATAATATAGGCTGTCCCGAGGCTGTGCATATATCTTGTATAACGGTCCATACCGGCAAACATAGGGAAGCCTGTATATTCCAGACCGCAGTTCATACCTATATGGGTTAAACGCTGCATGGCATCTGTATCACAGTAAGGGTGAAGAAAATGAGCTCCCCCGGTGCCATAGATGTCATACAGTTTTTCATAATCCATATCTTTCATGCGCTTATCATACAACAGATCAGGCGTAAAATCACATGATACGAACGCGTCAGCAGATAAAATAAAAAACGGGAACATGTTCCCGTTTTCAGCTGGGATAGAGAGATTCGAACTCCCGAGTGGCTGGTTCAGAGCCAGCTGCCTTACCGCTTGGCTATATCCCAATGAGCAATAACAATAATACTCTAAAGGCTGCCAGAAAGCAAGCAGAAATTTAAAATAATCAGTGTATATGCATACATATACAGTTTAACAGGGATTTTTGATTCTGTTCATGCAAAAGAACCATATTAGGTTATAATATGATAGTTGATTTTATATAAAGGAGTATTTGATTATGGCTATCAGAACACGGTTTGCCCCGAGTCCTACAGGATATATGCATATCGGAAACCTCAGAACGGCCCTGTATGCCTACCTGGTTGCGAAAAAGGATCCCGAAGGTGTATTTATCCTGAGGATCGAAGATACCGACCAGGGACGTCTTGTGGAAGGCGCAACGGATATTATTTATGAAACGCTGAAACAGTGCGGACTTCATCATGATGAAGGACCGGATGTCGGCGGCAATTACGGCCCGTATGTACAGTCTGAGCGTGTACGCGACGGAATCTATATGGATCATGCAGTCAAGCTGATCCGCAGAGGCGGCGCGCATTACTGCTTCTGCGACCAGGAATCCATCGCAGCCCAGAAAGAAAACAGTACGGACGGTTTTCAGTTCACAGACCCCTGCCGCAGCATTCCCCTTGAGGAAGCTGAAGCACGTGTCAAAGCCGGTGAGCCGTTTGTCGTAAGACAGACGATCCCTTCCGAGGGAACCACTTCATTTGACGATGAGGTATTCGGACATATCACCGTTGACAACGCAACGCTGGATGAAGCTGTCCTGATCAAGAGAGACGGTTTCCCAACCTATAACTTTGCCAATATCGTAGATGATCATCTGATGGAGATCACGGATGTCGTAAGAGGCATGGAGTATCTTTCCTCCACGCCGAAGTACAATCTGATCTATGAATCCTTCGGATGGGATATTCCGCGCTATATCCACTGCCCGCCTGTTATGAAGGATGAACACAGCAAACTTTCCAAAAGGAACGGGGACGCATCCTTCCAGGATCTGATGACAAAAGGATATCTGCCGGAAGCAGTCCTCAATTACATTGCCCTTCTCGGCTGGTCACCGGAAACAGAACAGGAGATCTATACGATCGATGAGCTGATCGAAGCGTTCAATGTGCATCATATCGGCACGAACGGCGCGATCTTCGATATCAACAAGCTCACATGTATCAACGGCATGTGGCTGCGCAAGATGGATCTGGACTCCCACTATGCGCTGATCAAACCATATATCGATTCCGCTGTTAAAAGTAATTTTGACGGAAAGAAGATCGCCGCGATCGTGCAGGTCCGTGCGAATACGCTTGTCGAGATTCCGGAAATGCTGGACTTCTTTGATTCATTCAGTGCGGATTATTCACCGGAACTTTACAGAAATAAGAAAATGAAAACGGATCCGGCAATCGCGCTGGAATCCCTGAAAGCCGCATATGATGTACTGAAGGATGTGACAGACTGGACTCAGGAGAATATCCATGAGATCCTGCTTGCCCTGCCGAAGAAGATGGAGCGCAAGAACGGACAGGTCCTCTTCCCGGTACGTCTGGCAGTTACGGGTAAACAAACTACGCCGGGCGGTGCAATCGAGATCGCCGATATCCTCGGCAAGGAAGAAACACTGCGCAGACTGGAAGCTTCCATCCGGATGCTGGAAACTGCGCTGCAGGCGTAAGAACAGGCATATCCATACGGGTATGCTTTTCTTTATGTTGTATATACTAAAAAAGTGGTAGAATATCTAAGTATTTGGAGCGTATGCATCAGTAAATGCTGCTTCTGATACGATCATTTCTCTTTTGAAAGGGAAATCGATATGCAGGCAGTCAAATGACTGCGTTTTTAAAAATATAAATTGAATTCTGCATTTAACAGGAGGAAAAATGGGAATATTCTATAAAGTCGTCTCCATGGCAGGCGGCTTGGCACTCTTCCTTTACGGCATGCGGATCATGGGCGACGGACTGAAAAATTCATCCGGCTCTGCCCTGAAGACCGTACTCGGAAAAGTTACCAATAAAACATACATGAGCTTTCTGCTCGGTATGCTTGTCACATGTATGATTCAGAGTTCCACCGCTACGATCGTACTTACCGTCGGTCTTGTCGGTGCCGGATTTCTGACATTCCGTCAGTCGATCGGCATTGTGCTCGGTGCCAATGTCGGTACCAGTATTACCGCGCAGATCATCCGTCTGATGGACCTGGAGGCCGGATCTGACAGTCTTCTGTATCTGTTCAAATCCGATAACCTCGCCCCAATCGCTCTGATTATCGGTATCATACTGATCATGTTCGTAAACAAGCGAAATGCCAAGAATACCGGTACGATCTTCATGGGATTCGGTATTCTCTTCGTCGGTCTGATGAATATGAGCGCTGCTGTTTCCGGAATGAGCGATTATCTGAAGACATTCCTGGTTTCTTTTGAGAACAACTATATTATGGGATTCCTTGCAGGTGTTCTGGCAACCGGAATCATTCAGTCATCATCTGCTGTTGTCGGTATCCTGCAGTCTGTAGCCAGTTCAGTCGGCATTAAGTTCTGCGGTGTATTTGCCATCATCCTCGGTGTCAATATCGGTGACTGTCTGACGACCTATCTCGTATCCAGTATCGGTGCCAAACCGGATCAGATCCGCACTGTCCTGGTGCATATCATATACAATGTCTTTGCGTTGGTACTGGTCGTTACAGCATTGACTGTCATGCGTTATACAGGCATACTTAATGATCACATCTGGTATATGACATTGAACTCAGGCGGCGTCGCAAATGTACACGGTCTCTTCAGACTGATCCCGGCTGTTGTCCTGCTGCCCTGTTCCGGCCTGTTCGCAAAGATGGCAGAAAAATTTGTTCCTGATCTGCCGAAGAGCGAAGAAGAAGACGAACTGGAAAAAACGCTCCGCGAACTGGACAACCGTCTTCTCCAAAACCCTGTGCTCGCGCTTGGCGAAGTTCATAACCTGATCTGTCACATGGGAAAAACTGTTCTGAAAAACTTCGGCAGTGCAGTTGAAATTACAAAAGCATATAACGAGAAAACAGACAGGCGTCTGATGGAAAGAGAAAACAGGATCGACCGTATAGCTGATGCGGCAAACCAGTACCTGGTCGACCTCTCTCCGAATATTGCCAGCGAAACCGATGAACATGATCTGAATTATCAGCTTAAGGCATTGATCTGTTTCGAAAGAATCGGTGATCTCTGCGTGAATATTAAATCCGCTTCCAAATCACTGGCTGACGCTGACAGAAAGCTGTCTGATACTGCCCAGCATGAACTGAGTGTTATTGCGGAAGCAGTCAGTGATATTCTGAAGAAGACATATGAAAGTTATGAAACGGATGATGAGAACCTGGCGGCAGCCATTGAACCGTGTGAAGAAGTAATCGACGAACTGATCGACAATATCAAAGACAGACATCTCTACAGAACCCGTCATCATCTCTGCAGTACAACAGCGGCTTTGTTCTATCAGGATATGCTGCAGAACATGGAACGTATTTCCGACCAGTGTTCCGATCTCGGTGTATACCTTCTGGCCAAGAAGGACAATTATATCCGCGGTATGGAACATCGTTATATCCACAACCTGCATCATTCGCCGGACAGGGAATACCAGCTCCGGTTTTCGGAAAACTATGACAAGTACTTCAGCATGCTGGAGAATGAACCCGGCAAGGAAGAGCAGACGGAAGAATAAGTATATTAATTTGAACTGTCTCATATGATGAGGCAGTTTTTATTTGAGTTACCAAATCTGGAAAAGGCATCAAAAAAGTCAGAACATCCCGCCGGGAGTGCTCTGACATTTGATTTATTTTCTGAGTTTTACAAGCAGTTTGACAGCCTGCGGATACAGCTTTTCAAAAGCATAGTACATAACCGGATCCAGTACGATATTGAATTCCCCGATGTATTCTTCCACTTCCATCAGCCAGTTGGATTTGAACTGGGTCAGTCCGTCATCCAGTGTCCCTTCTATACCACCCATACTGACGTAATGAATGCCAAGTTCCACACATCTGTCAAAGAAAGCTTTATACAGCAGATAGCTGGCACGGATCCGCAGGTATGAAGCATTATTGCCCATATAGACATATTCCATTCTGTTTTTGTTGTATATGGCCAGTTTGCCGGCAAGAATGACTTCGTCCTTGTTTTCCTTTTTCTGCTCTTCCAGCAGGATCTGAAGGTCTTTACGGTCATTGTTTATCTTCTGTTCCAGCTGTTTCATGACTTTCTGGGATTTCTCCGCCTGCAGCTTCTGTTCGAGTTCAGCAAGCTCTGTTTCAAGAAGACCGATCTGTTTTTTGAAATTCAGCTTGGCAACCATGATGATGCAGTGATCACCGTATACTTCCATCATATTGCGGAAGTATTCTTCATTCCGCAGTGCCACCCCTTTTCTGGCTTCCGTTTCCTGCATGGCCTGGGCGAATTCGCTGATGTATTCATGACCTTCATACAGTTCTGCGCCTTTTCTTTCAGCTGTGCGGATCGAAGCCCTCGTTTTTTTATCGAGCTGTGAGAAATAATTATCTCCGAAATGGGAAGCGGCGTTGAAGCGCGGCTGTGTGCTTTCATGGATATTTGTTGTATATCCCTTATGCGCTGCACCATATGACTTCAGCATGGCGACGATATCCGTATTCTGCATCGGATGTTCCTTGTCTTTTTCGCTGTACGGATAGATCCGTGACAGCAGATTAGGATCAAAGCGCAGGACGATCGCACGATTCTTTTTCGCATAAGCTTTCAGGGAATCCAGGAAGAAAGTGACCAGATCATAGTTGTGATAATCCATTACAGGCCCGCGCGGAATATACAAAAGCGTTTTCCCGAGCGGAAGCGGACGGATCAGAACGAGTGCAGCCGCAATGAGCCTGCCGTCTTCCCTGACACCGGTAAATGCATGTCTCCAGTTGTTCTTTACATCAGCCCACTGATGACACTGAAACAGACTGTTCTGATCACTGTTTTCAACAAACGCATCCAGTTCCTGCGGATCGATATCAGTATGAAATGTATAAGTCATAAATACCTCTTGAATATAACGAAACCCGCAGATCCTGCGGGTTGATTTGTATATGACACGTACGAGATTCGAACTCGCGAATGCTGCCTTGAGAGGGCAGTGTGTTGAACCGCTTCACCAACGTGCCACAGGAAGAAGGATAACTTCTACCCTTCCTTAAGCTGCCAGAGCTTTCTTCGCAGTGCTGACTAATTCGGCAAATGCCTTTTCGTCATGAATTGCGATCTCTGATAACATTTTACGATTAATTGTAATATTTGCAAGTTTTAATCCGTGCATGAACTTGCTGTAGCTCAGATCATGGAGACGGCATGCAGCGTTGATACGTGCGATCCACAGCTTGCGCATATCGCGTTTTGTCTGCTTTCTTCCGATATAGGAATAACGCAGGGAACGCATAACCTGTTCATTGGCTGTTCTGTAAAGTAAGTGTTTGCTTCCAAAGTAGCCCTTTGCTAACTTTAATGTCTTCTTACGTCTGTTACGTGTCGGTGTTGATCCTTTAACTCTCATCTTACTGACCTCCCTCTAATTAACCCTGCAGCAGTTCTCTGTCACGCTTGATATCAGAAGAATTGGCAGTTGTGGATTTTCTGAGATGCATTTTCTGCTTATGGCTCTTATTTGCAGCGAAATGAGATACAAAGTTGTGCTGTACAACAACCTTTCCGCTTCCTGTGACTTTGCAGCGCTTTGCGAAAGTCTTCTTAGTCTTCATACGAATCTTTTTCGGTTTCTTGGCTTTTGCTTTCATGTCTGTCTCCTCTTTTCCTATTTCTTCTTGGGCGTAAATACAACGGACATTGTGTTTCCTTCCAATGTCGGTGCTTTTTCAACGTTGGCGATATCAGAAATCTGCTCGGTAAACTGGCGCATGATCTCACGGCCTACTTCCTGACGTGTAATCATACGTCCGCGGAAACGCATATCGATCTTGACTTTCTGTCCTTCTTCGATCCATTCCCTTGCACGATTCAGTTTTGTGTCAAAATCATGCTGGTCAATGACCGGAGAAACTCGGAGAGCCTTGATCTCGGTAACGTGCTGTTTCTTTTTTGCTTCACGCGCTTTCTTCTGCTCCTCGAAATGATATTTGCCGTAATCCAGAATCTTGCAGACAGGCGTTTTAGCATTCGGTGCTACACATAAGAGATCCATATCCATCTCATATGCTTTTTCCAAAGCTTCTCTGCGCAGCATGACACCGAGCTGGCTTCCATCCGGTCCGATCACGAGTACTTCTTTGAAATGAATGTTTTCATTTACGATATCATTCGGTTCGCGTTTCGCGTTTTTATTGTTTTTATACCTACCCAAGCAATTTCCTCCTATGAATATAAAACAGGTGCCAAAGCACCTGCCTCAAAATCAATAA
>CADBPK010000098.1 GCA_902796465.1 uncultured Erysipelotrichaceae bacterium
ACATAGTCAAAAGCTTCATTTACCGATTTCAGCAGTACTCTTTTCATCCGCACCTCCGTCTATGGATAATTAATACAGCAAAAAAGAGAAAAGAATAAGAATTGTCTTTTTTACGGATTATGCTTCCGGCGAAAACAGATATATTACGTAACAGTTTAATCCTTTTCCTGACGGGTTTGCCGGAATGTACCGGGATGTTATACTTTGGGAAAGGAATCAGTTCGATGCATCAATTAAAATCGGAACAGGAAAAAAAAGAATTCAATGCGGTCCTGGAACCGTATCTTTCGCATCCGAAGATCAGGGAAATGGATCAATATAATGCCCATGGCAGTGTAAGCGTTCTTGAACACAGTATGAATGTTGCGGCGATGGCATATCGTCTGGACCGTTTGTTCGGGAAAAAGGCGGATCTGGAGGTATTGCTGCCGGGTGCGCTGCTTCATGATTTTTATCTGTATGACTGGCATGATAAGCCTTTAAGCATCCGCATCTTCCGGATGCATGGCTATACCCATCCATCCGAGGCGTGCAGAAATGCCGCGGAGATATTTCAGGCAGATGAAAAAACACAGGAAGTGATCCGCTGTCATATGTGGCCTCTGACGCTTCGCAGTATTCCGAGACATCGTGAAGCCATCCTGGTATGTATCGCGGATAAACTGTGCGCACTTACGGAGACATTAAAGCGATGATTGCGAAATATATGATCTATTTTACCGTCATGGGTTTTATAGGTTATATCTACGAATGTATTGCCATGACACTCTGGCTCGGCCGCTGGGACAACAGGGGATCGCTGTATGGACCTTTTATTCCGATCTACGGATTAGGTGCCCTTGGAGGCTCACTTTTCCTTATGCACTGTCTTCCGGAGCATACACCTTTAGTTGTATTCCTGACCGGCTTGATCGGATCCGCTCTGCTGGAGTATCCAATTCATTACCTGATCGATAAGTATCTGCATCAGACATATTGGGATTATTCACGTTCACCGCTGAATCTTCACGGAAGGATCTGCCTGCCTGCAGCCATCGGATTCGGTATCGGGGCACTGGTGATTATTTACGGGATAAATTCGATGCTGATCCCATGGATCGAAAATCTTCCTGTCACAGCTGTTAATTTCTTCGCAGGATTGGCGGCCATGCTCCTGATCCTGGATATCTTCTTCTCCGCAAAAGGGCTGAAATCATCCAATCCCCGCCTGGATGAGGCGAAAAACCGGATCGATCAGACTATGGATCATTTTTTCAGACGATTTCTGACTGAAGGAAAGGGCATTGACCGGCTCTTTTTCGGTGCGGTTGAACGGATCAGCTGGTTTTCATCGAAATCGGAAAGCAAGACCGAACAAAAAACCGAATAACCGTTATTATGAACAAATGCATAATTATTCCTAAAATCAAGTCTATAGAATATGATAGAACTATGAAATACATTGATTATCAGAATGAAAAAATCAGTTCATACGGACTTGGCACCACAGGTTTCTGGTCCGGAAAGAACCCAGGTCTGCATGAGTGCATCATTACTGCATATAACGAGTATGGCATGAATCTTTTTGATACTGCTGAAATGTACGGAAACGGAAGATGTGAAGCTGAACTTGGAAAAGCACTGAAAGGAATCAGCCGTGAAAACCTGTTCATTGTTGATAAGATCCATCCTGATCATGCGAATGTCCGTGATTTTGACAAATCTCTTTCAGACAGCCTGACAAGATTGGAAATGGATTATATTGATCTGTATCTTCTGCACTGGCGTGAAAAAGTTGATCTTTCCTTTCTGGTCCGGGCGATGCACCGGGCACAGAAGGCGGGAAAGATCCGTTACTGGGGTGTATCCAATTTTGACATAAATGATCTTGAAGACCTTTTTGAAAAGGGCGGAGATGACTGTTTCTGCAACCAGATCTTTTATACATTATTTGAACGCGGTGCTGAAGCCGGTCTGCTTCCGCTTATGAAAAAAAAGGGCATCCTTCCGATGTCCTATTCCTCCCTGGGATCAAATTACTACAGTCATCCGGATATTCATCGGAATCACAGAATTATGAGTATGTGCAGGGAATATGGCGTTTCCCCGGAAGCCTGCATGCTGAAAATGAATGAAGAAGCAGGTTTTGCGGCATTGTTCAGCACTTCTTCACTTTCTCATCTTCGTAACAACCTGCAGGAACTACCAGATGAAACATATACTGCAATAAAACCTGTACTTGATGAAGAATTTCCTGCACCGGAGCATCTTTATCCGCTCGTCAAGATCTGACCGATAAATACTATATAATTTAAAAAAGAGGCTTTATATCCTCACTGACAGCATTTTGCTGTACAGAAGACAGGGCCTCTTTTCTTTTTGATTGTTTTTGCTTAGTTGGCCGGAGCACCGAATTTGATCTGTGTAGCACCCGTTACATCATCAGCGCTGATCAGGCAGATCGGAGCGACTTCATAAGAGAGTGTTTCGAATTTGCCTGTGTATCCGGAAGCTGTTGTGAATTCGAGTGTGAAAGCACCCATGTTGCCTTCTTCGTCTAAAAGGAATTCAGGAACGGCATCATAGCTGATAACCTGGCTTCCGCCGTTTTCCTTGGCGCCGTCGATGAGGTTTTCACCCTTGTCAGATGAACCTGTACGGTACATATAAAGTTCTGTGACTTCTTCACCGGTCGTGTTGTAGATCGTGTAATTTGCTGTGGAAGATGCGAAGGAGATCGGTGTGGAACCTGTCTGAGCATCTTCAGCAGGGATAAGTGTGATCGGAGCTGTTTCGATGTGCAGTGTCTCGAACTTGTTTGTGTATCCGGAAGCTGTGGTGAATTCCAGTGTCAGCTCAACGGAAGTATTATCAGCTGCGTCATATTCCAGGATCTTTGCATGTGCATCGCCGAAACCATGTCCGCCGGCAGCGTAGTTTTCGCCCTTATCAGCTGCGCCTGTAGGATACAGATAGAGTTCTGTAACGCCTTCGCCTGTAGCGTTGTAAATCGTGTAAACACCGACTGTCTGAACTTCTTCTCCAGTTTCTTCAGTAGTTTCTTCTTTTGTTTCGGGCTCTGTTTCATTGTTAGCCGTGCCGTTGGAGCAGCCTGCGAGCAGGGCAGCACACAACAGGAATGGTAATGCTTTTTTCATTTTCTTTCCTCCAATAAACATGGGAGATTAGCACAATCAACCCAAGCATAAAGAATTATGGGGCTTATTATTGTGAAATTATAGTACGATCGGGTATAATGTTAGTACGAAATCATTTCTATATTAAAAGGAACAGCAATATGACTAAAAATTTAACAGAAGTGACAGCACATGAAAGATATCCGGATGCGCCTGCATATATTCTCCCGTCTTTCAGGATCGCTGCGGAGGAGTTTGAATACGATAAAATACAGACTGTTAAGATCACGTCACGTCTTTACAATGAGTTTTTCTGGATCCGGGTAATGAAAGGGGAATTCTGCTTCGAAGTGGATGGATCATTATTCTATGTCCGGGAATCTGAAACATTGTTCATCAACAGCAATCACTTTCATTCGTTCCGTGGTGTCAGTCAATCACCGGCAAGATGCCGCATCCTTGCGGCGATGCCTGATGCTGTGAAGATTCCTGTTTTGGATTCTCTTATTGGTAAAATAACCCATGATGACAACTTTTCCGCTATTGTGATCAGACCTGTTTCACCGCTGTTCTCATATGATATGGATGCCGTCTTTGATATCAGCCACCATAAACCTGATGGATGGGAATTTGAAGTTGCCTCCCATTATCTGGAACTGCTTCGTCAGATCTGGCGAATTTACCATCATAATAATCCCAATGATACCCTGAATAATAATATCGATCTGCAGATGCTGAGGGAAATGCTTGGTTTTATCGGGGAAAACTACCGCGATGAAATTACTGTTGACCAGATCGCGGCAGCCGGCAAGGTATCCCGTTCCCGCTGCACAAGGCTGTTCCGCCGCTACCTGCAGGAGTCACCGATCGAACATGTCCAGAAATTCCGTCTTGAACGCAGTGTATATCTCATCAATAATTCCGATCTGCAGTTTTCCGAGATTGCCGGTAAGTGCGGATTCAACCAGCAGAGCTACTTTAACCGGCTGTTTGTAAGGCATTATGGTATGACACCAAAGGAGATGCGTGCCATGGCAATCCTTCGCCGGAGCACCATCGCAGCAAATGATCAAAGAAAAGGAATGTAACAGTTCAGTTACATTCCTTCATTTTTTTACGGGTGTATTTACCATTCTTCCAGTGCTTTCTTATAATCGATCGTTTTGGCGACTTTATTATATTACTTCTGATACTCTTTTTGTGTGATTATAATTCACTAAACCGAAAAACTTACTCTGGAAATAAACAGATACGGAATCATGAATAAGATGTGCTTGCTTAAAAATTCATTCATGTGTTTCCGCGGGTTCGGAATATTTCTATGACGCAGAACTAAAAAATCCCACGCATTTTTAGTATATGAACAGGCAGTTCTGATGCGGGCAGAGGGAAATACATTTATAATAAAACTATGATTTCCGCAGCATTGATCAGGAAAGAAAAAATCAAGATCATATTTATTCTGATGGTTCTTTTCATCCTGTTTTCCGGCTGTGCAGCAAAAGAAAAACAGGATACATCCGATCCTTACGCAGAAGTAAAACTCATGGCCGCAACTGATCTCCATTATTTATCGGAAACGCTTTATGATGAGAATTCCATGATCTTCAGACAGCTTAAAGAATCGAATGACGGCAAACTTTTTGAGGAAAGTACCGCCATACTTGAAGCTCTGAAAGAAAAGACGATCCGGGAAAAACCGGACGCATTACTGCTTTCAGGAGATCTGATCTTCAACGGGGAACTTGTTTCTCTCAAAGAAATGGCTAAGGTATTCGCCGAAATTGAGGAAGCAGGCATTCCTGTGCTTGTCATCAGCGGCAACCACGATATCTGTTACGGCGGTGCGGCTTCATATTTTGGGGACAAGGCAGAGATCGTTACACAGATCACTCCGGAAATGTTTGCGGACGTTATGGGCAGTTACGGGTTTTCGGAAGCGCTGCATCGTGATCCTTCTTCACTCTCCTATGTGTATGAATTGAAAGATGATCTGTGGCTGATGGTGCTGGATGACAATATGCCCGGATATACTGGCATGGTTCTCCCCGAAACCCTTACATGGGCGGAACCGCTGCTGACAGAAGCGATGGAAAAAGAGATACATGTAATTG
>CADBPK010000099.1 GCA_902796465.1 uncultured Erysipelotrichaceae bacterium
ATTATCTTCGCAGTACTGAATGACGACATGCTGGCGAAAGGAAGAGCAGCCCTTCAGAAAGTGCAGTGACCGGAAATCATTGATGTACAAAAAAATGAGGAACTGTATCCTCATTTTTCTCTGCGTTTATCCCTTGCCCTTAATATGATGACCAGGATCAGCGCGATCACCAGTCCCCCGGCACTGATGCCGCCGTACAATAACAGATCATTCAGGGTATTTTTATGTTCGGCTGGAGTTTCCGGCTGAACAGGCGTTTTCTCTTCCTGTATATTCTTAAACGTAACTTTCAGTGTGCCTTCCCCGCTGACTGTGAGTGTATAGGTGCTGCTCTGCAAAGAGGAAGTAACATCATTGTCGTTGTAATACACGCTCTCTGTTTC
The DNA here is from genome assembly GCA_902796465.1 of uncultured Erysipelotrichaceae bacterium. GTDB lineage: Bacteria > Bacillota_I > Bacilli_A > Erysipelotrichales > Erysipelotrichaceae > Bulleidia. The sequence continues at coordinate 384 of CADBPK010000099.1, forward strand.
ATAGCCGTCATCGGGAATGATATGGAACTGAAGCTTGGTATTTTCCCTGGCCTGCACAGAACCGGATCCTGTATAATCCTTATCATTTATGCTGACTTTTCCGTTGTCCCCGCTTTCGATCCTGATCGTATATGCCTGCAGGGGCGTATTCTGCACTTCCAGTTCTTCCTGCCCATCTATTGTCACCGTATAGGTCAGATCATTTTTATAGGTATGTCCTTCCAGCGTCTTGTCTCCCTCCGCGGATATCTTTACCTGATACGGCTGGTCCGATCCTTTATACCCGGCCGGAACCTGTGTCTGCCTGAGGGTCAACTGTACGCTCTTCCCGCCTTCCGGCAGGAGATTCACCAGTACTTCATCCTTTGTGCTGATTTTGAACTCCGCACTGTCATAGGACGCAACGGTATTTCCGTTGCCGTCATACAGCGTGAACACAGAACCGTTCAGAAGCGTGCCGGATTCATCTGTATTTTTAACGGAGGCTGAACCATCCTTGCCTTTGACCTCCAGCACAAAGCGCTGTATGGTGATGTCTTCACCCAGTTTTTCCTTCGTCTTCCCGTCAACGCCGGCACTGACAGGCTTGCCGCTGCTGTATTTCCGGATCACAATATTTTTATCGTTGATCTCCACCAGTGAGGCATTTCCGTTTGCTTTCAGATAGCCGGGTGTCATGGCAGTATAGTAGATATTTGTCGTCACGCCTCTGCCTTTTGTGTATCCCTGCAGTTCCGCGTCATAAACGGATACCTGATGTACGGACAGTCCGCTGGCATAGGACTGCAGTTCCCCGCCTTCCGGATCGATCTGCACATCCATGGTGCTGCCGGCTGCGTAATAATATTCTTCCGGATCTGCGGTATAGTTATGGCCGCTCAGGAACAGCACATTCCGGACGATCGTTCCTGACTGCCCTGTGGAAACAATACCTTCCGTACCGGTAGCTGCGTAGTTCAGCGCTTCGCTCCAGTACAGGGCACCGTTGTTGTCCCCGCGCTGTGCCAGAAGCGGCACATGGCTCACGACGATCACGGGGATCGAAGGATCTGTTTTCTTTACCCAGGACTTGAATGCGGAGGCTGCCTGTGCACTCGCACCGCCGCCGTCCGTCATATGGTTGAAACCGATGCTGTAGATATAATATGCCTTACTCCCGTCGCTGTTTTTGCCGGTATAGATCAGGCCCGATTCATATCCGCCCTTTCCTTTGACGATATCCGTGTCGCTGTCATTCACACTGCTGTCATGATCTGCCCAGATAATGGAAACAGATTTATTGTCCAGCTTCGGAAATACATTCTGCACATGCGTCAGGATCTCTGAAGATTTGTACTTCGGATGATCCCCTCCCTTTTCCCCGGCCATGTCGCCGATCAGGGTGACATATTCCACATTGGCAGGCATGCCGCTCATGGAAGTCTCGATCCCGTTCTGCGCGGAACGGTAATCCGAGGCAAAAACAAGATAATGCACATCGTCTTCCGCCCTGACAGGCATCCTGCCTGCCCGCACCAGGCTGAGGACCAGTGCGCTCACAAATGATATATACAGCAGATATCTGATCTGCTTTTTCTTTTTATTCTGTTTCATCGGTTATTCCCCTGTATTCAACGTATTCATTATATGACAGGACACGCGCTTCCCGGAAGGAAAAGCCAGTCCATCCTGTACACCTTCTTTTCAGACTGACTCTTCAACAGTTTTCAGAAACACCTCTGCCGCATCGGAAAAAATCTGGTATTTCCGCCAGATCAGGTGTGATCTGGTTTTCAGTACAGGTTCCAACGGTATGAAAACAAGCCCGGATCTTTCGGACAGGTCGACCAGATGATCAAAGGTCAGAAGATAGCCGAAACCCTCCTGTACCAGAAGAGAGGCATTATGCGCCAGATCATAGGTGGCCGCAAAATGCATTCGGTGGGCTGCCGGTCCGAACAGTCTGGCCAGATCCTGATGCAGCGCCTGTCTGGGAACAAGCAGAGGGAGACCGGTCAGATCCTCAAAGGTGATACTTTCTTTTGCGGCCAAGGGGTTATCCTTTTTCATGACAAGACCCCAGGTATCTTCGATCGGCAGGGTAAGTGCCTGAAACCGTGCGAGGTCCGGATCCTCACAGATCAGCAGATAATCCAGAAACCCGCTGTCAAGTTTTTCCTTCAGCATCTCCGTATCACCGGCATACATATGATAGAAGATGTCAGGATACCGGTCTTTCAGTTTCTGCATGGCTGTGCCGAGGACCCGTACAGCTTCCCCTTCGGCAGCGCCGATACGTATCTCACCCGAAATGGATCTGTCTTTGCGGATGAATTCATTCATTGTCTGATCCGCCATCGCGAGCAGGTCTTCCGCCCTTAAGCGCAGACGGATTCCGTCTTCCGTCAGACGTACGGCATAATTCGTCCGGATAAACAGCCTGACGCCCAGTTCCGCTTCCAGGTCCTTCATCTGTTTGGAAAGCGTGGGCTGGGAAATATGCAGTGCCCTGGCCGCTTTGGTGATGCTTTCATCACGCGCCACCTGGACAAAGTATCTGAGTACTCGGAGTTCCATAATTCATACCCCCCCCTGCAGTTATTCTATCAGAGAATATTTAGAGATAACAAACAAGTATTTTATATATCTGTTTTTCCCAACTATATTGTAAGTGATGAAAGAGAACATGATCCTGACAGCGGTTGAAGAAACCGGACTGTCAGAAGAAAACAAGCGTGAGATCAGGAACAGCGTGAAGTCCGGGGATTACCTCCGGGCCAGGAATCTGCTTCATAACGGCAGAGATACGCTGATCGCTGAGATTCACGGCAAAGAAGAAGAAGTCCGTCATATTGACTGGCTCATTTACAACCTCGGCAGAGCAGGATCTTAGAAGGAGAAAGACGAATCATGGAATACTTTGTGGTTGATATCGGCGGTTCTTCCATCAAATACGCAGTGATGGATGAAAACCAGAGATTTATCAGAAAAGGCAAAGCAGAAAGCAGGCACCTGCAGAATCGTGACGAATTTGTCAGCTGTCTGTCTGACCTGTACACCGAAAACGGGGCATGCGAAGGCGGGATCGCAGTCAGCTACTGCGGCGAAGTCGACGCCGGAACAGGATACCTTCACAGCGGCGGGTCCTACCGGTATATGGCAGGTCAGAACCTGAAACAGCTGCTGGAGGGAAAAACAGGAACGATCGTCAATATCGAAAACGACGGCAACTGCGCAGGACTTGCGGAAAGCAGATACGGATCCCTGCGGGGATTCGGAAACGCAGCCGTGATCGTCATCGGAACAGGTCTGGGCGGCGCGCTGATCCTCAGCAACGCCCTTTACCGGGGCATCCACGGCTACGCCGGTTCCGCGTCCCTGATGGTCAGAAACTTCGATGTCCCCTATACGAAACAGCAATGGGCATTCCGTACGGCCGGCGCCGCATGGCCCGGAAAGGAATACGGGGCGCGCAAAGGTATAGAAGCAGTCGACGGCATCACCTTCTTCGAAGCTGTCAAAGCCGGCGACACAACCGCGCAGGAAGTGCTGGCAGATTACTGCAGCACACTCGCAAATCTTCTGTTTGATATGAATATGATCCTCGACCTTGAAGCAATAGCCATCGGGGGAGGGATCAGCCAGCAGCCGCTTTTGCTGGAATACCTGCAGAAAGCATTCGACAATATCTACAGTTCTGAAGGTATGGCTGCCCTGCATCTTCCGAAGCCGGAGATCAGAATCTGCCAGTATCATAACGACGCAAATCTTCTTGGTGCTCTTGCGCATCATCTTGATCAGATCAACAGAAGAGTATAGGAGGAGAAACATGAAAAAGGATTTTCTTTGGGGTACATCCATCAGCGC
>CADBPK010000100.1 GCA_902796465.1 uncultured Erysipelotrichaceae bacterium
AAGCTCGGGTAATCTGAACACACTGGTGTTCTTGGCCGAGAAGCCCCCACCTCTAAGCTTAAGCGAAGGTGGTGGGAGTATGTCACAACACCGGATAACACATTTTCTCCCCTTACTTTATAATACTTTTTATACAGACCGTGAAATATTCATCCCGGATCTGTAATTCACATCCGGAGGTATTCAAATGAACCAGCTTGATCAGTTTACCGAAGAACTGCATAATTGGTCCCTTAACGGCAAGGAACCATCCTGTGCTTCCCGTGACCTGCGCTATCTTCTTGATCTGCAGGAAAAGCGTCTGAAGCGGGCAGAGACAGTCAGGGAAGAAGAATTTACACACGTTAAAGAAGAGATCAGCGGTTTTATTCCGCATGAAGAGAACGGCTATACATCCAGGATCCAGTACCGGGAAGCAATACAGCACATCACCTATCTGAAAAACGGAAAGCAGATCAAAAAGATCAGACGGCCGGTAAACCTGTATGTTTCATTCGTGGATCATGAAGGCCATGAGAACAGGAAGTTCACCTGCCCCAACTGCGGCCATACGATGACGGTTCTGGAAGCGCAGGACGGATGTCCCTACTGCGGCACACATTTTGAAACAGATGATGTTTATCCTTGTGTTTCTTATTACTATACTGTCCCCGGGATTGTTGAAAGAGCAGGACTGGAAGACAGAATGAAAAAAGAAACGATAATTGCCGGCACGATTTTCGGTACCGCAGTCGCCGTGCTCGCATTGATCTTCTGGAATGATATGGAGATGATATACCGGATCCTGGCAGCCCTGGCTATGGGCGGGTTCTATGGCCTCGTAGGCGGGTTTATATGGTATATGTCCCGCAGTTTCATTCTCATGCTGAAAGTGTTCAAAGAAGCCGGCCGCGCTATGCCACTGGTCAAAACACTTCGCAGCCGGAAGAAAATGATGAATTTCATGCAGGCGTATGATCCGGATTTTTCCTACGAAGCTTTTGAAGGCAGAGTGCTTTCACTCCTCAGAATTATCGTCTTCTCCGATGAACGGGATACACTCTCCATCTGGGAGGGAGACACCGATCTTTCCCGTTTTGACGACATAGCTGATATGCAGTACCGCGGTGCCATATACATCAGGAAATGCAGACAGACCGGCAATATCCTCAGAGTGGAAGGAACTGCATATCTGACCGATACATATATCCGCAGATCCGTCCGAGAAAAAGATGAAAAGATCCGGTTTGTTCTGGAAAAGGAAACCGATGCGCATGCAGATCCCGGTTTTTCCATCCATCGTGTCTGCTGTTCAACCTGCAACGGCAGCTTTGACGCCATGCACCAGAGCAATTGTCCATATTGCGGAAATCCATATGATCTGAAGAAAAAAGACTGGATCATCAAAGATATGCATATTTAGGAAATGTCCGGATTCCGAAAATTATTTATCAGGGAAATCTGTATTCCCATATTAATCTGATCACTGAAAAAGGGTCGTATATAGTCTCGGGAACCCGGAGCTATATCAACTCTTTTTCTTTTGCGGAAACTTATTTCTATTCGTGCGGATGCGCACTCAGATATTCAGTAAGACCGGGCACGAATTTTGTCTTTCTGCCAAGGCCTTTCCGGAAAATATAAGAAGTGCCGTCATACTCATCATAATCAGGGAAAGCAGCGGTTAATATTTCTTCTGATTCACCTTCATTCGGTATGATATAGTCGATCTTGATATCTCCTTTCCGGATCCCTACTGATGCGTATAACAGATCGGCATCCGTTTTCCGGGCAGCATCCGGCATAGCCTGCTTCATCTTTTCAGCCATCTTTCTGGAATCGTCTTCGTTCGTGACGCTGATCAGCCCGATGCCATATTTAATACCGTTGGTTTCATATTCTTTATAGTCAGAAAAGAAGATCTCTTCATTTGACATGCCGTCATAGGAGAGTCTTTTTTCGTCCAGTTCCCTGCCGAGCGCTTCCAGATCTTCAACACCGGCAATTTCAGCCAGTGCAGGAATTGCCTGCCGGTCTGCTTCAGT
>CADBPK010000101.1 GCA_902796465.1 uncultured Erysipelotrichaceae bacterium
AATAAAAAAGCCGGTCAGCCGGCAATGATGTCCCGGCAGACGGCAGAAGCGATCAGGAGGCCTGCCGCGGCAGGTACGAACGGGGAAGATCCGGGAACACTGCGGCGTACGCTGCCTTCTTCCCGCAGATCGATCAGAGGTTTGATCGGCGGTTCGGCGGAATATACGACCTTAAGGGAGCGGATATTCCGCTTTTTCAATTCCCTGCGCATGACTTTGGCGAGGGGATCGCCCTGGGTCTTGTACACATCCGTGATCATGAGTTTTGCGGGATCCAGACGGCTGCCGCAGCCCATGGCGGAAATGACCGGTATGCCCAGTTCCTTCGCGGCGCAGATGATGTCCAGCTTGGCGCTGACGGTATCGATGGCATCCACGATGTAGTCGAACTGTTCAAACGGAAACTCTGCCCGGGTCTCCGGGAGATAGAATATGGGGTATGTGTTCACGGCAATGGAAGGATCAATGTCATGGATGCGCTCCGCAAATACATCCGTCTTCCGGCGTCCTATCGTGCTCCGCAGGGCGATGATCTGACGGTTGAGGTTGGTAAAATCCACATCGTCATGATCAATGAGGTCCAGTGTGCCGACACCGCTGCGGGCCAGCGCTTCCACCACGTAGCCGCCGACGCCGCCAATGCCGAAAACGGCGATCCTGGCCTGTCTGAGCCGTTCAGCCGCGTCTTCGCCGATGAGCGCTTTTGTCCTGATATACGGGTCTTTCCCGGAAGTCATAGGCATATCTCCTGTATGCCCGAATCATATAACAAAACAGTATATTTGTTAAGAAATCACAAATGAAAAATTTTCATAAATTTGTGAAAGAAATGTGAAAATCTGTGTTGTATTTTACTTTTAAAGAATTATAATGATTTCATCTGAACAAGATTACAGGGGGAAATTATGAAAATGAACAAACTCGTTAAAGGAGGTCTCGCTGCAGTCATGTGTCTGGCACTGGCCGCATGTGAATCCGGAGCACAGGGCGGCGGTTCTTCCGAACAGCCTGCCGCAGATACAGGCTATACAGCAGCCGGTGATCTGAGTTCCTATACGATCGGAACCGGCGGACCGACCAGCGGTGATCTCGCTGTTTACGGCGGCGCAGTCACAAACGCTGCAGCTCTGGCAGTCAAGGACTGGAACGAAGCACACGGCACAAACATCAAGTGTGAGATCCAGGATACGACAGGAGACGCCACACAGGCAGTCAATATTTATAACAAGTTCGTCAGCGACACTAAGGTCGCAGGCATCATCGGCATGACCGTTTCCGGTGAATCCATCGCCGTCGCAGGCGCATCTGCGGATACGATGGTCCCGATCATCTCACCGTCTGCCACAGCAGAGGCTTTCACAGCTGACGCCGGTGCGAATGTATTCCGTGCATGCTATACCGATCCGCAGCAGGCTGCCCTGATCGCAGACTTCGCGTATGACACACTGGGTCTGAGAAAAGCAGCTGTACTGTACAACTCCGACGATGACTATTCCGTAGGTCTGTGCACTTCCTTTGAAGCGGAATTCCAGGCAAAGGGCGGCGAGCTCGCACTGAAGTCCGAAGCATTCGGAACAGATGATACGAACTTCTCCACACAGCTGACAAAGATCGCGGCTGCACAGCCGGATGTATTATTCATCCCGAACTACTATGAAAAAGACGTCATGATCGCAACCCAGGCAAGAGATCTCGGCATTGATGCCCAGTTCATCGGCTGCGACGGCTGGGACGGTGTCCTGGAAGTCGCTTCCGCAAGTGATCTCGCATCCCTGGAAGGCGCAGTCTTCATCAACCAGTACAGCCCGGATATGGAATCCGTACAGGCGATCATGGAAGAATACCAGGCTGAATACGGCCAGTCGATCAACTCCTTCGGCATCAACTCCTATGACGCAACAATGTGTCTGCTGGAAGCGATCGAAGCTGCGAACAGCCTGAACGCGGCTGACATCAACGCGCAGCTGGCGAAGATCGAGCATAAGGGTATTCTCGGCACACTGAAATTCGACGAAACAGGCGACCCGATCAAGACACCTGTTTACGTAACGATCAAAGACGGCAAGTACGTATCATACGGCAAGTAATTACAATCCGTTAAAATCATAAAGAGGGGAGCGGATCAAAGCTCCCCTCTTTTACATATGAACTGCCATTGAAAGGAGGGAATGAATGTCAGGATTCAGTCAGTTTATCATGCAGTTTATCAATGGGCTGAACATTGGCTCCATCTATGCGCTGATTGCCCTGGGATATACGATGGTCTACGGCATTGCCAAGCTGATCAACTTTGCGCACGGCGACATCATCATGGTCGGTGCGTATGTTTCCCTGATCTGCCTGAATGCCGGTTTGCCGTGGTATCTCGCATGTATCATATCGATTCTCAGCTGTTCCGCTTTTGGCGTGATCATGGAAAAGTTTGCCTACAAGCCGCTCCGGAACGCATCCCGTATCTCGCTTCTGATCACGGCGATCGGCATCAGCTACCTGCTGGAAAACGCGTTCCAGCTGATCTTTACCGCCAATCCGAAACCGTATCCGTCTTTTATCGCGCTGCCGGCGCTGAAGATCGGTGCGGTCACGATCAGTGCGAACTACTACATTACATTTATCATTTCCGTTGTGCTCATGGTGGTTTTGACCCTGTTCATCCGCAATACGAATATGGGCAAGGCGATGCGGGCAGTCTCTGAAGATGCAGGGGCGGCACGTCTCATGGGCATCAACGTGGACAATACGATCTCTCTGACCTTTGCGATCGGTTCCGCCCTCGCGGCAGTTGCGGGTATCCTCTACTCCAACTGTTATTCCCCGATCAATCCGACGATGGGTTCCCTGCCCGGCATCAAGGCGTTTATCGCCGCTGGCCTGGGCGGGATCGGCTCCATTCCCGGCGCTGTGCTGGGCGGATTTTTCCTGGGCATGATCGAAGCAATGGTCAAAGCATATATTTCTTCCCAGCTTCTGGATTCGATCGTCTTTACGGTCCTGATCCTGATGCTGGTGCTGAAGCCGGCAGGCATCCTCGGAAAAGATGTCCGGGAAAAGGTATAGGAGGGGTTTATGGATCAGTCATTCAAAAAACAGCTCCTGATCGATTTCGGGACAGTACTGGGCAGTTATGCCGTATTATTTGCGCTGCAGAAATCCGGTGTCATCAATACGTACTGGCAGGGGATCATCCTGGTCGTATGCATCAATGTGATCCTGACGGTATCCCTGAATGTCACATCCGGATTCCTCGGTGAACTGGCGCTCGGGCATGCCGGATTCATGGCGATCGGTGCCTATCTCAGCGCCTTCATATCCAAATCGCTTCCGCTGATCCCGGCCCTGGAATTCCCGGTCGCGATCCTGATCGGCGGACTTTCGGCCATGGCGGCAGGATATATCGTTGCCATTCCGACCCTGCGTCTGCGCGGGGATTACCTGGCAATCATCACGCTGGCTTTCGGCGAGATCATCCGGAATATCCTGAAGAACCTGATGCTGTTCGGCGGTACAAAGGGATATCCGAACATTCCTGCTTATACGACTTTCACATGGGCTTTCTTCGGCGCTGCCGTCTGCGTGCTTGCGGCTAAGTCGCTGATCGCTTCCCGCCACGGACGTTCCATCATATCCGTGCGTGAAGATGAGATCGCGGCGGAAGCTTCCGGCGTCAATACAAACCGGTACAAGATCCTGGCGTTTGTATTCTCCGCGTTCTTTGCGGGCGTTGCCGGCGCGCTGTACGCGCATTATATCCGCTTCCTGCAGCCGAGCGTATTCACGCTGGACAAATCCATCGAGATCCTCGTTATGGTGGTATTAGGCGGCATGGGTTCCATCCGCGGCTCCATCATTTCGGCAACGGTCCTGACGGTACTGCCGGAGCTGCTAAGATCGTTCAGCGATTACAGGATGCTGATGTATTCCATCGTCCTGATCGTAATGATGCTGGCGAAGCATTCGGCTTCCGGAAAGATCATGTTCCGGCCTGCCGCGGATAAGACACAGGAGGCAGAGACATGACGAACGTACTGGAAGTAAGAGATCTCGGCATCAATTTCGGCGGTCTGCGCGCGGTCGACGGTCTGAACCTGACCATCGAACCGGGACAGCTGTACGGTCTGATCGGACCGAACGGCGCCGGCAAGACGACAGTGTTCAACATGCTGACAGGCGTATACCTGCCGAGTGACGGCACGATCGAATTATACGGCGAGAACATCGTCGGGAAGAAAGCACATCAGATCGCCCGTATGGGCATTGCCAGGACATTTCAGAATATCCGTCTGTTCAAGGATCTGACGGTAAAGGAAAACGTCCTGATCTCACTGGATACGCAGGCGGACTACAGCCTTCTGACAGGTGTCCTGAAACTGCCGCGCTTCCATGCGCAGGAAACAGCGATGGATGAGGAAGCGATGCGTTTATTATCCGTATTTGATCTGCAGGATGACGCCGACAAGCTGGCAAGAAACCTGCCTTACGGCAAACAGCGTGAGCTGGAGATCGTCCGGGCACTGGGCACACACCCGAAGCTGCTCCTGCTGGATGAACCGGCAGCGGGCATGAATCCGCAGGAGACACAGAACCTGATGGATACGATCCGTACCGTCAGGGAACAGTTCAACATTGCTATCCTGCTGATAGAACATGATATGAAGCTGGTCATGGGGATCTGTGAAAAGATCACCGTGCTGAATTACGGCACGATGCTGGCATGCGGCACACCGGCCGAGATCCAGTCCGACAAGAACGTGATCAAGGCCTACCTGGGAGAATAAGTTATGCTGAAAGTTGAAAACCTGGTTGTAAAATACGGCATGATCGAAGCCATCAAGGGCATCTCCTTCGAGGTCAGGGACGGCGAGATCGTGACGCTGATCGGTGCCAACGGCGCCGGCAAGACAACGACGATGCATACGATTTCCGGGCTGATCCGTCCGGCATCGGGAACGATCTATATGGACGGACAGGATATCACCAAGGTACCTTCGCACCGCATCGTTTCCATGGGCCTGGCGCAGGTCCCGGAAAGACGGCGCGTGTTTGCCCAGCAGACCGTGGAGGAAAACCTGATCCTAGGCGCGTTCACGCGGAAGGATACGGAAGGGATCAAAGAGGACATGAAGAAGGTCTTCGAACGCTTCCCGCGTCTGGAAGAGAGAAGAAAGCAGCTTGCCGGTACACTCTCAGGCGGCGAACAGCAGATGCTGGCTATGGGAAGGGCGCTGATGGCAAGGCCGAAGATCCTCCTGATGGATGAACCGTCCATGGGTCTTTCACCGCTGCTGGTGCGCGAAATCTTCCGCATCATTGAAGACATTCATAAAAACGGGACGACCGTCCTGTTAGTGGAACAGAATGCCCGCATGGCGCTTGCGGTAGCCGACAGGGCATATGTGCTGGAAACCGGAAAGATCACACTGGAAGGAACCGGCAGTGAACTGGCGAAAAGCGAAAAGGTCAGAAAGGCGTATCTGGGAGGATAAAATGTACGTAAAAGATCATATGACAAAGAACCCCATCACGATCACAGGTGATGTGTCTGTTTCCAAAGCGCTGGATATCATGGCAAAGAATGATTTCCACCGCCTGCCTGTCGTGGATGAAAATCAGAAGATAAAGGGTCTTCTGACCGAAGGACTGGTTTCCGAGAGTTCCGGCAGATCCACGACTTCCCTGTCGATCTACGAACTGAATTACCTGCTTTCCAAAACAAAGGCGTCCGAGATCATGATCACGGATGTCGTAACGGTATCCCCGGACCTGTTCCTCGAGGAAGCGGCGGCGGAAATGCTGAAGAATAAGATCAGCGTACTGCCGGTTGTGGATGAAGAACAGAAGGTCATCGGGATCATTACCGAAAAGGATATCTTCGATGCTTTCATCAGACTGATGGGATACAGGACGCAGGGAACGAGGTTCATCATCAAATGCAACGATGTTCCCGGTGAATTCCTGAAGATTGCAAAACTCTTTGCGGAAGAAGATGCCAACCTGGAGAACCTGGCGGTATACAGAAGTGCCGAAAGAGGCGTAGAAGTGGTCGTCAAGGCTACCGGCCTCGTACCGGTCGATACCATGACAAATATTCTGGAAGGCGCCGGATTTGAAGTCCTCCGCGTGATCCAGACAGATCATGACGGAAACAGGATCTTCCATAAATGATCACAAAGCAGGATGCGGATCCTGCTTTTTTACGTACCCCGGTGACGGTGAAACAGCTTTGATATGGTATGATAAAAATCAGAAAAGGGGAGCTTATGAAGTATAAATATCTGAATATCAAATACGCGCTCATCAATGCTTCGTTTATGTTCATGGTGTGCGCAACATCCGGATATGCCTATAATTTCCTTTCGCAGAGCGGCTTCGCGGACGGGACGATCGGCATCATCATTGCGACAATCAGTATCTGCGGCCTGTTCGGACAGACGATCTCCGGCAGTATCATCGACAAATCAAAAACACTGACAGAAAAGAAATTCATTACCGGCGCGATGATCCTGACGATCGTCATGGCGTTCATCCTTGCCTTCATGCCGAACAATTCCATATTCATGATCATCTTTACGATCCTGACATTCATGACAGCCGCGCTCTCGCTTCCGTTCTTCAACTCGATGGCGTTCATCTATGAAAAGGACGGACAGAAGATCAACTACGGCTTCGGCCGGGGCATCGGTTCTGCCGCATATGCGGTCGGTTCTTCACTGCTCGGCAGACTGTGGGGTATGATGGGCAAGTCCATCATGCCGTGGTATATCGCGGCGTTTGCGGGTCTTTCGGGGCTGCTGATGCAGCTGATGCCGGAACCTTCCAAAGAAGCTGCGGAAGCGGCGGAAAAGGAAAGCGAAGCTGCTTCGGAAAACAAGAAGAAAGATCTCTCCTATGCGGCATTCCTCAGGAAGTACAACAAGATCCCGATCATTGTGCTGTCGATGATCCTGATGTATTTCTGCCATATGCTGATCAATACATACATGGCCAAGATCATTGCCAACATCATGGGCGACGCGGCCGGCGGACAGGGCTCTGTTGAATCCGTGCAGGGAACGGTCCTCTTCATCGCTGCCATGGTGGAACTGCCGACCATGTTCGCTTTCTCCAAGATCCTGGAAAAGGTATCCATAAACAAGATCATGATCTTCGCGGCAGTCATGT
>CADBPK010000102.1 GCA_902796465.1 uncultured Erysipelotrichaceae bacterium
ACAGCATCGCCCGGTTCAACCTTATGATGCAGAACAGCATCCAGGCATTCTTCCTCACTGTCAAACGGTCTTGCCTTCAGAACTGCCCTGAACATTTCTTTCGGACATGCGGTGTGTTTGATGACTGCTCCTTCCGGCGCGAGATTCCCTTTCAGGACGGCTACGCTGCCGTCTGTTCCCATCGGGTCATCAGCCGGGTGAATGATATCGGTTCTTTTCAGTTTCAGCCCGTATCTTTCGTTAAAACCCTGCAGATACTTTTCGCAGCCGTCATAGTACCCGTTCTTTTTGAGTTCTTCCAGATTCTCTCCCAGTGTCTTTCCTGTTACGGTCATAACATCAAGATGCAGGCAGTCCCGGATTTCTTCCATAATAGCCGGGACCCCGCCGGCATAATAGAATACCTCTGCCGGCCACCTGCCTGTCGGTCTCAGATCCAGAATGAACTTCATATTGCGGTGCAGACGGTCAAATGTATCGCCGTCAATGTGCAGTCCGAATTCATGCGCAACAGCCGGAAGATGCAGCAGTGTATTGGTGCTTCCGGAAATAGCAGCGTGAACCAGGACAGCATTTTCAAAATGATCCATAGTGATCCACTCTGAAGGATTTTTCCCTTCCAATGCCAGTTCCACAGCTCGTTTTCCTGTCTCATATGCATACTGCATGAGCACCTCGCTCTCCGACGGCAGGAGTGCTGCCCCGGGGAGCGTCAGTCCCAGTGCCTCCGCCATGATCTGCATCGTGCTTGCAGTCCCGATAAAACTGCAGGCACCGCAGCCCGGACATGCATTTTCCTTTGCCCACTGCAGTTCTTCTTCGGTGATCTCACCTCGTTCATAACGGGCAGAATATACACCAAGTTCATTCAGCGTGAGCAGCTTCGGTCCGGCCGCCATGGTTCCCCCGGGCAGTACGATGGAAGGAATATTGACTCTGGCGAGTCCCATCAGATTTCCGGGCATTCCCTTGTCACAACTTGCAATATATACACCCGCATCAAAAGGTGTTGCATTTGCCTGAATCTCGATCATATTTGCGATCATCTCACGGCTGACCAGTGAATAATTGATGCCGTCAGTTCCCTGGCTTTCCCCGTCACACATATCCGTGCAGTAATAGCGGGCACCTTTTCCGCCCGCATCCTGAATGCCTTTCCGCACTTCTTCCACAAGTCTGTTCAGATGACCGCTGCCGGGATGGCTGTCACCGTATGTACTTTCGATGAAAATCTGCGGCAGTCCGAGTTCCCCGGGTTTCCAGCCGGTCCCGATCCGGAGGGGATCCAGTTCCGGCGCTATCTGCCGCATTTTCTGGCTTTTGAGTTCCATAAAAAACATCTCCTCATTATTGTTTTGATTATGATCGTCCATCCGTATCGGATGGTTGTTCCGCATTCCGGATCTCCGGAATCTGTCATCTATATCTTACCATTGATAAGCGTGAAATGAGTACATATAAAAAGCAGTATCTTTCTTTTATGAAAGGTACTGCTGTCATTCAGCGATTGAACCAGTGATCTTCGAGATATCTTCCGACACCATCCTCCTCAACCGGGTATTCCGTCACCGCCTGGGCAACAGCTTTAGTAGCATCTGATCCGTTCACCAGGCAGACACCCCATCCCGCTTCTTTCAGGAGCCCTATATCATTTTCCATATCCCCGAAACAGATGAACTCATCAAGGGGAATCTGATATCTTTCACTATATTTAATTAGTGCAACACCTTTATTGACATGCGGATCCTGAAATTCCATCGTCACATGACCGTATCCTTCAAAAGTCTTCACGACATGCCAGTATGGGTCCTTGATTTCTTCACAGATACGCATGAATTCATCAAGAGATTCCGGCTTCAGATGAATCTCGATCTTGCCGACATCCTGCTGCGAGAGGAAATCAATATCACCGATCTTTACGATCGAATTGTTGCGCCGGATGGAATCACGCATGAAGTCATCCATACGCAGTGCTGCGATCTCATCATATCCGCGCCAGTAGACGATTGCATTCAGATCAACATCCTTCAGAGCTGTCAGAATTTTATGGATGCTTTCCTTTTTCAGAAGGTAATACTTTTCGATCGTATCAGTCTCCTTGTCCCAAAGCTCACCGCCGTTCATGCCGATTGCAAAATCAAACGGAAAGCCGAGTCCCCATTCATCAGCCTTTGCCAGGATACGCTTGTCCAGCGGTCTTCCGGTAGCCGGACCGAAACGGACACCATCCGCATGCAGTCTCTGAATGGCTGCACGGGTGCGGTCATGGATCTGCTCACCTTTTACACAGAGCGTACCGTCAATATCCGCTGCCATGACGGAAATTTTCTGAATCATAATTCCTCCTGTTCAAGCTGATGCATTTCTAGGATCTCAAAACTGCAGTCGAGTTCCTGCCGAAGAAGCCCTCTGTCAGCGTATTCTGCTTCCCCGGTCTGATTATCGTACGGATCGATCCGCCAGTGTTTTTTCGAAATCGTGAATTCCTGTTGGAATGCCTGATTCGCAGCCATGCGGAACGGATCCAGGTTTCCAAAATAGAAATCATGCCGTTCTTTACATCCTGCCCGGAATGCACTCCCGCCGAACGAGCAGTCCGCAAACAGCCATCCGTAAGGCTCAATGCGGAACATCGCCCAGTCATGGTTTCCGGAGGTGCCCGGTGCAGTGAATTTGCCGCTCTGCCAGCGGGCAGGTATGCCTGCGCATCTGCACAGCGTGATAAATGTCAGCGCCTGGACACCGCAGTCGCCTTTTAACGATGAGATGCAATAATCAGGAATCTGTTCAATTCCCAAATACTGCCGCATGAATGAGTATACCACTTTTGTCGTAACGAAGTCATAAAAGCGTCTTGCCAGTTTCAGCGGATCTGTTTCATCTCCGCTCAGATGTTGACACAGGGATCTGATCAGCGGTGTGAATACAATATGCGGTTCCTGTTCTCCGGTTTCCGCATCCGGATCAATCCATGTTTCCCGGTCACTGAATGCCGTATAACGCACAACGGAATCATATTCATATTCCACATAAAACTCTTCATTTGTTTCCAGCGTCTTTTCAAAGCATACCGTACGGGAGAGGGAATCTTCCGGATCGATGATACCGCCCGGACTGGTATTGAGAATCCGGATATTCCGCATATTGATGCAGACGGAAGGTACCGGAAGATGTACACGCACAAAACCCGGCTGAAAACATTCGTCCTTTATGCGCAGAACTGTCTTTGCGCGGAAATGCCATCCTGCTTTCCCGTATTGTTTCATATAGCGGACATTGTCATCCAGATAGCTTCTGTCTTCTGCCGCCTCCTGCGCACGCTGCGCCATTTCGGGATATACCTTCTTCAGAGAAGCGAAGAAACGGTTCTGTAGATGTTTTTTATCGGAGACAAAGATCCAGTCAGCAGCTCCTCTGTCCATCCATTCATGCAGTTCTTCTTCCGTAAAATCAGGAATTTCCTTTCGGATCAGCGCCAGCGCTTCCTCTTCCGTATACGGATAATCATTTTCCAGCCGCTTCATGATCTCTTTTTCTGTGAGGAGTTTGTTTCGGACCGCTTCCGGGATCCTGTCATCCTCCAGTTTTATATCAATCAGTCTGTCTGCTTCGGCGAACATTCCGGCATATTTCAGCTTTGCGATATCTTCCGGCATTTCCGTCCGCAGATCTTTCAGTATATTCAGCATCGGTATCTCTCTCAGTCTATCTCCAGATCCCCGGTATACAGGCGGTAATATGTACCCTTCTTTTCCAGCAGCGACTTATGATCCCCGCGTTCAATAATACGCCCGTGATCCATAACCATGATCGTGTGTGAATTGCGGATCGTTGACAGACGATGAGCAATAACGAATGTTGTTCTTCCTTCCATCAGTTTATCCATACCGGACTGGACAAGAGCTTCAGTATGGGAGTCGATGGAGGATGTAGCTTCATCCAGGATCAGGACAGGCGGATTCGCCAGTGCGGCTCTCGCGATCGCGAGCAGCTGCCGCTGTCCCTGGGAAAGAGAACTGCCGTCCCCGGTGAGTTTTGTCTTATAACCATTCTCGAGACGGCGGATAAAATAGTCCGCGTTGGCCAGGATGGCAGCTGCGACGACTTCGGAATGGGTCGCATCCGGACGCGCATATTTGATATTCTCCTCGATGGTTCCGGTAAACAAATGCGTATCCTGCAGAACGATGCCGAGGGATCTTCTCAGATCAGCCTTTTTGATCAGCTTCACATCGATCCCGTCATAAGTGATCGTACCTTCCTGTATGTCATAGAAACGGTTGATCAGGTTGGTTATCGTTGTCTTGCCGGCACCGGTCGCACCCACAAACGCGAGCTTCTGTCCCGGTTCAGCGAACAGGTCGATATCAAACAGGACCTGTTTTCCTTCCACATAGGAGAACTGGACATTATTGAAACGCACATCCCCGGTGAGTTTTACATATTCAATAGAGCCGTCATTATGCACATGTTTCCAGGCCCAGATGCCTGTTTCATGATCGCACTCAGTGAGTACGTCATCTTTGTATTCCGCGTCGACAAGCGTGATCTTTCCTTCGTCTGTTTCCGGCTCTTCATCCAGCAGCGCAAAGATCCTTCTTGCACCGGCCATAGCCATGATAACGGAATTCATCTGCTGTGCGACCTGCGATACAGGCATATTGAACGATCTGTTCAGCGCAAGGAAAGAAGCCAGCTGTCCCAGGGTCAGGCTTGTAAACCCGCCCAGTACCAGCAGCGATCCCAGGATGGCTGTCAGAACGTAGGAGATATTTCCGAAATTGCCCGTGATCGGCCCGATGATGTTGGCGTATTTATTGGCATTGTTGCCGGCATCACGCAGATTTTCATTCAGCTCTGTAAAATGTCTGATCGCCTTTTCTTCATAATTGAATACCTTGACGACCTTGGCGCCTTCCATCATTTCTTCGATATATGCATTCTCCTTGCCCAGCGCATTCTGCTGGCGGATGAAATACGTACCGGATTTCTTCATTACGCTCTGCAGGACCCACTGAAGCAGTACGATCATCAGCACTGCAAGAATCGTCAGCGGCACGGAGATCGTTACCATGGACACAAAGACCATGACGATAGTCAAAAGTGAGTTGAAGAACTGAGGAATCGATTGTGAAATGACCTGTCTGAGTGTATCCGTATCATTTGTGTAAATGGACATGATATCTCCATGTGCATTCGTGTCAAAATAACGGATCGG
>CADBPK010000103.1 GCA_902796465.1 uncultured Erysipelotrichaceae bacterium
CCTTTTTCATTGAAAAGGATACATCTGTTACTTGTTGTGCCGGCATCCAGTGCCATTACATATTTTGCCATTGTTTTTCTGTCCTCCTTATCTTTGGCAAGATTATTTGAAAGCTTAATGCTTTATCACCATGATTTACATATCCCAGATCTCTTCTCTGGTCGTGGAGACCGCCAGTACGCCGCTGTTCAGGGCATACATGACATCTTCCTTTTCGGAGATCAGCCCGCCGGCGATCATCGGCACCCTGACGATGCCTTTGATATAGCGGATCACCTTGGAGCGGATCGCGCCGGGCAGGATCTCGATGAGGTCCGGCTGCACCGAATTATGCCGTGTCTGTTTCTGGATATTGTCCAGAGCCATGCTGTCGAGGATGAAGTGGCGAAGGACGGTCCTGAGACCGAGTTCCGCCGCTTTTTCTATAATATTGTTCTTAGTTGTAATAATGCCTTCAGCTGTTGTGAATTTCCGTATGTATTCCACGGAGGCTTCCCGGGAGTTGTTGAGACCGCCGATCAGATCCAGATGGACCATCGAGATCTTGCCGGCATCTGAAATCTTCTTTGTGATCTCAGGAATCGTGCAGATGTCGCCGTAGAGGATGAAGATGATTTCAACATCTGAATGCAGTGCCCGTTCCAGTCCCGCGTCATTTTTGACGGAGGCGATGACCGGATTGTTTTCGACCTTTTCCAGAAACTCTTCTTTTGTCATTATTTACTGCTCCGCGGAAGGTTTCACTCAATAAAATAGAGCTTAGCGTTCAGATCATTTTTTACAAAGAACAGATGCTGAAAAGCAGTCAGTTCTTAAAGTACCTTTACGCCACGCTCTACACTCTCATTGCAACGGAAACTTCCTTTAATTTACCACTTAAAATATAGCATAGTATGTGTTTTAAGACAACCACATAATTGTGTCATAAATGTGAAAACAGTAAGAAATCCAACCATAAATGAAAGCCCTTTCATGAAAGCAAAATATTATCATGTCAAACACGTTATTTTTATGCATTCCGGATATCGATAATCTGTTAAAATAGAAAAAAATAAAGCTGTGAAACACAACCCGGATACGGGCTGTGTGGACAATTGTGCAGGTCATGCTGCATAATAGGTAAGGAACGATCATATACTGACTTTGAAGCAATAAAGGAGGCAGATTATGCTGAATATCAACAAAACGATTGAAAACGGAAAAGCTTTTTTCGCTCTTGAGGGACGTCTGGACACAAACACTTCTCCGGAAATGGAAAAAGAGCTGAACAGTGCGCTGAACGGCATCGGGGAACTCGTTCTCGATTTTGCAAAACTGGAATACATTTCCTCCGCCGGACTCAGAGTTCTGCTTTCCGCACAGAAAACGATGAACAAGCAGGGAACCATGAAGATCACAAACGTCAATGAAACGATCATGGAGATCTTCGAAGTAACTGGTTTCTCAGACATTCTGACGATCGAATAAGAAAAAGAACCGGTTACCGGAATATGTTATGCGTGCGCTGTGAGCGCACTCTTCACATTTACAGGACGGTTCGGAAAGGGCGGGTTACCGGATGAGACTTGAACTGAAAGGAAGGATCGAATCCAACAGCGCCGGCAGAGTTGAACAGGAGCTTCTCACTGCATTGGCAGATCAGAAAAATGAACCTGTTGTACTGGACGCAGAAAACCTGGAATATATTTCCAGTGCGGGACTGCGTATTTTGCTGCGGCTCAGGAAGACCCATCCTGACCTTTCGATTGAAAATGTCAGTCCGGAAGTGTACGACATCCTGGAAATGACGGGATTTACCGAAATGATGCCTGTATCCAGGGCATACCGGAAACTTTCGCTGGATGGCTGTGAAGCGATCGGCAAAGGCGCCAAAGGGACCGTATATCGTTATAACGACGATACGGTCGTCAAGCTTTACGAAGATAAGGACGCCCTTGAAGAGATCAGACATGAAAGGGAAATGGCCCGTCTGGCCCTGATCCTCGGCATTCCTACGGCGATCTCCTATGATGTCGTGAAAGTGGATGACTGCTACGGCTCTGTCTTTGAACTTCTGAATTCCCGATCCTTTGCGCATATCATCGCCGAGGAACCGGAGAAGATGGACTGGTGTGTCAGGGAATACGTTGACATGCTGAAAAAGATCCACGCGACGAAAGTACCCGAAGGGAAACTGTCAGATATCAAGGACAAGGTCATGCAATGGACTGAGATCCTCAGAGATGCGCTTCCGGCAGAAGCTGCCGAAAAGCTCATCTCACTGGTCCGGGAAGTGCCGTATGATCCGCATATGCTCCACGGTGACTACCATACAAAGAATATCCTCCTGGTCGGGGATGAAGTACTGCTCATCGATATGGATACCCTGAGCACTGGTTACCCGATATTCGAATTCGGACTCATGTTCAACGCTTTCCGCGGCTTTTCCGAGTTTGACCATCCTGTGATCAAAGCGTTCCAGGGCTTTGATTTTGATACATCGCAGATCTTCTGGCACAAGGTCCTGGCAGCCTATCTCGGGACAGATGATGAAAAGATGATTCAGGATCTGGAAAACAAGGCGGCCATTGTCGGTTATTCCCGGCTGCTGTGCCGTGTGCTGCAGGGGAAAGTGGAAGATACTGAACAAAGCCGCAGGGAATTTGAACTGCGGAAGGAAAAACTGCTCAG
>CADBPK010000104.1 GCA_902796465.1 uncultured Erysipelotrichaceae bacterium
AAAGAGAAAGCCAGCTGTCAGGCTGGCTTTTTAGCGTGCGATCAGTTTCGGGAAGACGTTTGAGAAACTGTCCTGGATCAGAAGATCTGCGTAGTCATCATACGGCGTTGCTGACCGGTTGATCAGGACGAGCTTGTTTCCTTTGAAATACCGGACCATGCCGGCAGCCGGATATACAACAAGGGAAGTACCCAGTACGATCAGCGTATCGGCAGATGTAATAGCATTCAGTGCACCGTACATAACGGACTGGTCGAGTCCTTCCTCATACAGGACAACATCCGGTTTGATCATGCCTCCGCAGGAATCGCAGAAGGGGATGTCATCCGCATCTCGGATATATTCCGCATCAAAGAATTTTCCGCATCCGGTGCAGTAATTCCGCAGGATGGATCCATGCAGTTCATAGACTTTTTTCGAACCGGCCTTCTGATGCAGACCGTCAATATTCTGGGTGACAACACCAATGCATTTACCGATTTTTTCAAGATCTGCCATGAATGTGTGGGTTCGGTTCGGCTGTGCATCCAGTACCAGCATTTTATCCTTGTAGAAACGATAGAATTCCTTCGGATCATGAACAAAGAAGGAATGGGAAATGATCTGTTCCGGCGGATAACGGTACTGCAGGTTGTAGAGACCGTCCTGGCTGCGGAAATCGGGAATGCCGCTGTCAGTGGAAACGCCGGCACCGGTAAAGAAAACGATTCTTTCACTTGTGTCAATAATTTTCTGAAGCTGTTCGATTTTATCTGTCATTCTTTAATCCTCCTGCATATGTTGACATGATATGCTCTCCTGTTTTCCGGATCTCCCGGATCAGAGATTCAGGTTTCAGCACTGTAATGCGGTCGCAGAACTGCAGCAGCCATCCTGTCAATGTCGGTGTTACGGCAGTCCTGATGCTGGCGGTAAACCAGTCGTCAGAAACTTCGGAAATGATGATGTTCTTTCCGAATTCGTCAAACAGGATACCCGCAGTGTCCGTGCGGCACTTCAGGGTAACGGTTTCTGCGGTTCCGTGATACATATTGAACGATGCGCGCATATGGTCATCGATGCGGAAAGGCTTCCTTTCATATTCTTTGTCCAGAATGCGCAGATCTTCCATTTTATCCAGTCTGTAGTTGGCAAACCCGTGATGATTTTCCGCATATATCACACAATAGTATTTTCCGTTTCCGGAAACAACAGCGTACGGATCACCCAGATAGCGTTCTTTTTTCCGGCGGTATTTTTTCTGCTTTGTGACTGTGTAGTCAAAATAATAGAATGAGATTTTCTTCTGGCTTCTGACGGCGGAAAGCAGTGTGTGTATGGAATCAAGCGTACGGGTTCCTTCCTCATGCTGCGGTGTCAGCGAGATCTGACTGAGAAAACGACGCTCATGGACGGAAAGGGAAGAACCAATCACTTCATTGAGTACGGTCCGGTCTTCTTCCGACAGGAATCGGATCCGGCTGACAGCATCATTCAGTACGAAAGCCTGATCCAGCGACATTGTTCTGCAGAGATAATATCCCTGTGTTGTCTTATGGTTGACAAAGCGGATATCGATCCCTTCATCCTGCATGGCATGGATGTAGGAAAGAATAGTCCGGGAATCGGGACTGATCCCGTATTCGGTTTCCAGAAACGCTATGATCCCGGGCATCGACATCAAATGATCCCGGTCTGTATTTTCAGCCAGGACAGAGTAAAGAATATAAGGAATTCTTGCCCGGTCGCCTTTTTTCATATCTTTTTATCATTATACAAAAAAACGCAATCCGATAAAACATGAAGCAGCTAAAATGCATACAGAAATGAGGTATGAGATATGAAAAAGAAAGATAAACTGTTATTGGCGCTCGGCCTGATGATGGCCGGTTTCGGATATCTGGTTTCCTTCGAGCACAAAGCCGCCGCAGCTGCGGGACTGTGTGCCCTTATTCTCAGCATGGAAGCACACAGCTGGAAACAGATCCGGGAAGCAGCAGTTATGGCCGTGCTTCCCATGACGGCACAGCTCTTTCTGATGAAAGCGGTATTTCCGGAAGATCTGCCGTCCCTCGGCATACTGATTGCTTTCAATACACTGATTACCTGCATGTGGTCTTTTGATGAAGATGAAGTGCTGGATAAGCCGATGCAGTATATGATGGTCTGCATGACAGTTTCCTTCCTGGGAGCCATGATTCTTCCCGGACCGTTTCTCAGCAGGATGACAGGACTGCCTGATCAGGGATTCCTGCAGATGATCACACTGATCGGATTTATCTACATGCCGTCATGTCTCCTGTATGTTTTCCGCTGCAGTCTATTCCTGCGAGAAGTTCCCGGCACAAGGCTGTTTCATCCCGAACATTAGCTGTCTGTCATCGGACAGCTTTTTTCATTTGCCGGATATGTTTCTGATGCGATGCCTGTTTTGTGATACAATTTCGGATAGCGAAGGGAGGCATATTATGCAGATTTACAATTCGAATCTTCTTGATCACGGAAAAAGATTCTATCTGGCAATCGCTGCCGGGCTTCTCAGCGCGCTCGTTCTGGGTATTGTTTATGGTCTGATCAGTTCTGTTCTGCGTGTGCAGGCGTCAATCTTCTTTATCGGCTGCGGCTGGTGCATCGGGGAAGTGATCAGGAGAACCGGAAGGGGAGTCGGCACCAAATTCAGCATACTCGGCGCATTATGCACACTGCTGTGCATTTTGATCGGGGATGTTACCGCGATGGCAGGCTTCAAAGGATTATTCTCACTGATCATTGATCCGTCCGGGTGGCTTGTATTTCTCCGCGCATGGGCGGCCATGTTCCTGAGCACAAATATTAACGCACTGCTTGGACTGATTATGCGGGCTGCCGGCGTTTATTTCGGATATACGAATTCAGCAATTTACTGAGGTGAATATGTACAGAGACACATGGATGGAAGTGGATCTGGATGCGATCGCTTCCAATTTCAGGGAAATCAAAAAAATATGCGGCAAAAAAATGATTGCCGTTCTGAAAGCCGATGCCTACGGCAGCGGTGATATCTATGTTGCGGACACGGTTCTGGAAGCCGGGGCTGAAATGATTGCGGTCTCCAGCCTTGATGAAGCACTGATCTTCCGGAATGAAGGGTACACAGGAGAGATCCTGATACTCGGCGCAGTTCCGGCGCAGTTTATTCCGAAATTGATCCGTCATAATATCAGCGTCAATGCATACAGCAGGAAATGGGCGGAAGAAGCGGCTGCGAAAGGATGCAGGGGGCTCAAGGTGCATCTGAAAGTGGATACCGGCATGAACCGGCTCGGTTTCAAGGAATGCTCGGACCTGAAAGAAGGCTTTGATATTCTGCAGAAAGCAGGATGCCGGATGGAAGGTATTTTTACTCACTTCTGCTGTGCTGATACTGATCCCCAGCTGACGCAGGCGCAGTTTGAACGGTTCCGGGAAGCAGTCAATTATCTCGCGTATGATTTTCCTTGGATCCACTGTGACAACAGTGATGCAACGATATGGTTCAAAGACGATCTTTCCAATGCATGCCGGCTCGGTATTTCCATGTACGGGATCTCGGGATTTAAAAACGATCTTCAGCATCCGCTGAGTTTATGGTCCAAAATATCCATGGTCAAGACAGTCCGCAAAGGAGAAACGATCGGATACGGCGCAACCTATACTGCGGACAGTGACCAGATCATTGCGACATTGCCGATCGGTTATGCGGACGGGTTTATCCGTGCCAATCAGGGCAGGAAGGTATATGCAGGCGGACAATATGCCGAGATCGTAGGCAGGGTATGTATGGATCAGTGCATGATCCGCCTTGACAGTGTCCTTCCGGAAGGGACAGAAGCTGAAATATTCGGCCCGCATATCTCACTGGAAGAAATGGCGGAAGATCTTCACACGATCCCATATGAGATCATCTGTCTGATCTCATCGCGGGTAACGAGAAAGTATATCCGTGACGGAAAGAAGTATGACGAAGAAAATACCCGCATGGTCAGAAGCCGCATTACAAAATAAAAAGCAGAGATCATAAAAGAATCTCCCGGAATGTTCGGGAGATTCTTTGCGTTTTCTGCTTTTTACTTATTCCAGGATATGCCCCAGTCACCGCCTGTGCACCGGATCCAGATTTTGTAGGTGCCGGGCTCTACATTCGCTGTCTTTGAAACGGAATAATCACCGCCGGCATCGATCAGAGTTTCGACGGTCCGGTTGTCCATGTCAGTGATCCAGACACGAAGGGTTCCTTCACCGTAATGATGTGCATTGGCTGTAAAGAAACCGTTTGCCAGATCAAATGTCCATATCCGTGTTCCGTCTTCCTTGATCTTCATTTCATTCACTGTAGACGGCGTATCATCAATATTGGGAGGCTCCGGTGCAGGCTTCAATGGCTTCATGGTTACATCATCTCCGTACTGTTTTTCAGAAAGTGTATACACCCCGTTGACTTTCTGATAGACGAAACGGAATTCCTGCGATGAGAGCAGACTTCCGTCCATGTAGGAAAACTCGCCTGCGAGGACTGTGTCGGTTCCGTTTGTGACAGCTGAAAGAGAGGAGTCGTTGAATCCTTTATATGCGTCCTGACCGATCTCGGAAATGATCTGCTGGGCTGCCATCCGCCGCAGTTCCACCAGATCCTCCCCGGTCACTTCCATGCCGTAATTGGTTTGTTCGTTGTTTTCGGTATTATTATCTTTCCCTGTTTCCTGTCCTTCTGCATCCGTTTCTTCTGCGACCGGATCCGGTGTCTTAACGGGATCCTCTTTCTTCGCCGATGAACAGCCCGTCAGAAGGGTAAGGAAAACGGAGAAGATCAAAATCTTTTTATTCATATCTTTCCCCCTTGGGCATAGTAATATTAGCATAAAATCGCTTCTGCGAATGTGTTTCGTGGAAGAATGCAAAAATTATCATGTATAATAAATACAACAGATAAGCAAGAAAAAGGAGCTATGGTAATTATGAAAACTTATATCGGCATCGATCTGGGCGGAACAAATGTCCGGGTTGCTAAAATTTCTGAAGACGGCAAGGTCCTGTCACAGGTAAAAGGCCCGTCCTACGGAACAGAAGGCCCTGCAAAAGTTATGAAAAACCTGAAGGAAATGATCCGTGAGATTCCGGATTGGAGAGAATGCAGCGGAATCGGCATCGGTGTTCCCGGACCGGTAGATACAAAAGCAGGCACAATGGTCCTTTCAACAAACCTTCCGGGTTTTTCCGGTTATCCGATAGCGGATGAACTGTCCAAAGAATTCGGTATGCCTGCATTCCTGGATAATGATGCGAATGTAGCCGGTCTTGCGGAAGCACTGGTAGGTGCCGGAAAGGGACTCGGAACAGTGTTCTATGTAACGATTTCTACAGGAATCGGCGGCGTTCTGGTCGTAAACGGCAAGACAGTTTCCGGAAAACATGGTTTCGGCGGCGAAATCGCAAATATCATCATTGACCGTGACCGTGAGAAGATCAACTACCTCAATGTCGGTGCTGTTGAGAACGAAGCAAGCGGAACAGCGATCACCCGCAAGGGCAAAGCTGCCTTCGGCGATGACAAGATCCAGCATGCCGGAAATGTACTTGATCTCGCTGCCAAGGGCGATGAAAAAGCAAAAGAGATCAAGGCGTGCATGGAAAAGGATCTCGGCCAGCTGTTCGCTACTATCGCATGTGTATGCGATCCGGATATGTTTATCATCGGCGGCGGCATGACCAAATCCGCAGACAAGTTCCTGCCGGGTGTTATTGAACAGTACAAGGCAATGTCCCACACAGCTGTCCATGATACACCGTTCGTAATCGCAGGTCTCGAAGAACCGGGCATTATCGGCGCAGCGATGCTGCCAGTCAGCAACGGCATCTGATAACAGATATAAGGCAGTTTTAAGAGGCAGGAAAAATCATTTCCTGCCTTTTGATTTGGCATTGACTGAAAGCCCGGCAGAAAAGATAATAAGTATGTTGTATTTGAAAACAACATGATGATCCGGGTGTTATTGCCCGGTTATGCCTGAAAATGAGGAACTTATGTACAGATTTCGCATATGCCCGAATCTATCTCATGCGTATTCAGAACATATGATTCCTTTGAGGAGGATTGGATGGACATCCTGTTTTTTTTCAACAGTGCATTGCTTGGTGCCGGACTGGCTATGGACGCATTTTCCGTATCCATGGCGGACGGGCTGAATGATGCAGATATGCCAAAATCAAAAATGGTGCTGATCGCCGGGACTTTTGCTTTTTTTCAGTATCTGATGCCGATGATCGGATGGGTCTGCGTGCATACGATCGTCAGCACTTTCAAAAGTCTTGACCACTGGATCCCGTGGATCGCGCTTGCCTTGCTTGTCTATATCGGCGGAAATATGATCCGCGAAGGTCTTCATCCGGATGATGAAATTTCCGGCGGGGAAAAACTGACGATTCGTCTGCTTATACTGCAGGGGATCGCCACCAGTATCGATGCTTTGTCCGTAGGATTCACGATCGCTGATTACGACCTCGTGCAGGCGCTCATCTGCGGGCTGATCATTGCGATTGTGACATTTATCATCTGTATGCTCGGACTGGTGCTGGGAAGGAAATTTGCTTCCAAACTTGCCGGAAAGGCATCTATTCTCGGCGGTGTGATACTGATCGTGATCGGTCTGGAGATCTTTATCAAAGGAGTACTGTGCTCCGATGACACACACTTTACAAGATCCGGATATACGGGAACCGCTGTTTGATTTTCTCGAAGAAAAGTACGGACAGATACGGATTCTCGAAGAAAAACAGATCGGCAGGTCACGTGCAGATATTCTGATGATTACACTGGACAGCATATTCGGCATTGAGATCAAGAGCGATGCGGATACATACGCAAGACTGAAAAGCCAGATCCGTGATTATGACCGATATTGTGATTACAACTATATCGCCGCCGGCACTAGTCATGCACAGCATATTGCAGAACATGTCCCGGATTGGTGGGGTATCATCACGGTAGAAATGGCTGACAGCATGATGGATTTCTATGTCATGCGCGAACCGAAGCAGAATACGAAAGTTAAGACAGCAGGAAAGCTGGCTCTGCTCTGGCGTCCGGAACTTGCCAGGATCCAGGACCGGTGCCGTATGCCGGCATACAGGCAGAAATCCAAGAAATTTGTTCAGCAGAGAATATTGGAAAAACTTTCCCAAGAAATGATAAACAGTGAAATCATTACGGAACTGATGGAAAGGGATTATACCCTGATTGAAGGGGAAATAGAGACTTTCAGAAAAAGCAGACAAAAATGAAAACAGCCGCATAACGCGGCTTTGTTTTATTGGAAGAACGACAGCGGACTGCGGTCGTTTTTGGGTTTCAGGAACAAACTGAGATAGAGGAATGTCAGCCCAAGTCCCGAAAGCCAGGTACAGAACCTTTTCAGAGGCGTATCCGCATACATGCACATATATTTTCCTCCGCCTTTAGTCCTGAATGCGACCATTCCGTTTTCATTTTCATAAACCAGACAGGGATCGATCCCGTCTGTCATATCGTAAACAGTATAGCCTTTGTAATATGTCAAAGGCAGTTCCAGCGCAGAGAACGCATAGTCGTCAGTAACGGTAAAGGACAGCACACTGCCGTTCTTTTTATATTCCAGACCTGTGATATTTCCTTCAGAATCCCTGATTGCAGGGGGATATTCCCGGAAATCCGGAGATCCGGCAGGAAGGTATTCACCTCCCGCACATTCGATCCGCACATAGGATGCGGAATAGTAGGGGTCGATCAGGGAGCCGCTGAGTATATCCTCATAGGAAGTGCCAGATGTGATGCCGAAGGATCTTCCGGTCACCGGGGATACATGCCAGATACATTCGGCACTGAGCACCACCACGGCTATGACCGCCAGTATTCTGGAATACGGCAGGCGGGAGAACACGGCGGCTGCCGGTATGCACAGCAGTACGGCGGCGATCAGGTTCAGGCGCCATGGGAACTGCAGAATACGGAGAAAGGAAAAACTGTCCCAGGGGAGAAACCGGCACGGAAGGATCCAGAAGAAATATCCAACGATCAGACAGATCGTAATAAATGCATCATCCGGCTGTTTTTTTCGGCGGACGAAAAGCCACAGAAGGGGTGCAAAAGTCAGAAAGAGACCGATATTGACAGTCATTCTTAGACTTTTTTCCAGATGATTGCCGCTGTATCCGAATACAGTGCGGTTCACAAAATACTGCCAGAGATCCATGGCTCCCTGGGCAAGATCACTGTTTTTGCTGTAGTAATGTAGATAGAAACGCTGGGAAAATGTCTGTTCCAGCATCGGAATTGTATAGAATGCGCTGAGAATGAAGGCCAGGAAAACACCTTTGGCCATAACCTTGAGCTTTTCTTTTGTCAGACGGGAGGTACTGCAGAGGAACAGAATCAGCAGCATAACGACAGTCATTGCAAAAGTCAGATTATGCGATATGGACAGAAGGAACAGGCTGAAGGCAAACTTTTTCCATTGTCCGCAGCTGTTTTCAAACAGGATCTGGTAAAAA
>CADBPK010000105.1 GCA_902796465.1 uncultured Erysipelotrichaceae bacterium
AGTACGGTCCGGTTGCACGGGCATGGAGCTTGTCATCGACCATGTGCGCCAGCTTGATCATGTACATGACGCCGACTGCGATTCTTTCATCATAGGCTTCACCGGTCATGCCGTCTGTCAGGATATATTTTCCATCCGGGCTCGTTCCGGCTTCTTCCATGATGTTCTTCAGGTCTTCGTTGGATACACCGTCGAATACAGGTGTAGCGAACTTGACGCCCAGCTGCTTGGCAGCCATACCGAGATGGACTTCCAGCACCTGCCCGATATTCATACGGGAAGGTACGCCGAACGGGTTCAGCATGATATCGATCGGTGTGCCGTCGTTCATATACGGCATATCCTCAACCGGCAGGATCTTGGAGATAACGCCCTTGTTTCCGTGACGTCCTGCCATCTTGTCGCCTTCAGAGATCTTACGTTTCTGAACGACGTATACTTTAACGACTTCATTGACTCCCGGAGGAAGTTCATGATTGTCTTTTCTCTTGAATACTCTTACGGAATGAACGATGCCGGCACCGCCGTGCGGTACTTTCAGAGAGTTGTCCCTGACTTCGCGGCTCTTTTCACCGAAGATCGCCAGAAGCAGTTTTTCTTCCGGTGAGATCTCGCTCTGTCCTTTCGGCGTTACCTTACCTACGAGGATATCGCCTTCCTTGACTTCCGCACCGACCATGACGATTCCCCTGCCGTCCAGATTGCGGCATGCGCTCTCTGCAACGTTCGGGATATCACGTGTGATCTCTTCCGGTCCGAGTTTTGTTTCACGGCATTCCAGATCATATTCTTCAATATGAACGGATGTGTAAACATCGTTGGCTACCATCTTTTCAGACATGATGATGGCATCTTCATAGTTGTATCCATGCCATGTCATGAACGCGATGGTAACATTCTGACCCAGTGCCAGCTCACCGTTCTGCATAGCCGGTCCGTCAGCGAGGATATCGCCTCTGCGGACGATCTCGCCGTCATTGACGATCGGCTTCTGGTTCAGGCAGGTGGAAGCGTTGGATCTTCTGAACTTGGTCAGTTCATATGTATGTTCGAAGTCGTTGTCTTCCTTGACAATGATCTTCTCTGCGTCAACATAGGTGACAACACCGTCAGCGGTCGCGATGCATGCGGCACCGGAGTCACGTGCGATGCTGTGCTCCATACCGGTTCCTACGAACGGGCTGTGCGGATTGAGAAGCGGAACTGCCTGACGCTGCATGTTCGCACCCATGAGGGCACGTGTACAGTCATCGTTTTCCAGGAAAGGAACACAGGCAGTAGCCACGGATACGATCTGGCGCGGAGATACGTCCGCGTAGTCGATCATGTCCCTGTCAGCCATGACGGTTTCACCGGCGATTCTGGCAACGACACGGTCACCGGCAAGTCTGCCGTTGACGATCTCGTTTGCCTGCGCGATGACATGGTCATTTTCTTCATCGGCTGCCATGTATTTGATCTCATCCGTAACGACGCCGTTTTCAACCTTACGGTACGGTGTTTCGATAAATCCGTATTCATTGACCTTCGCATATGTGGTCAGATAGGAGATCAGACCGATGTTCGGACCTTCCGGTGTTTCGATCGGACAGATCCTTCCATAGTGTGAGTTATGAATATCACGGACTTCGAAGCCTGCTCTTTCACGTGTCAGACCGCCGGGTCCGAGCGCGGAAATACGTCTCTTGTTGGACAGCTCTGCCAGCGGGTTCTGCTGGTCCATGAACTGTGAGAGCTGCGATGAGGAGAAGAACTCCTTGATCGCTGCTGTCAGCGGACGGATATTTGTCAGCTGCTTCGGTGTCAGATTGGCGATCTCAGCGATCGACATTCTTTCCTTGACAACTCTTTCCATACGGGAAAGACCGATCCGGAACTGGTTCTGGATCAGCTCGCCCACCGTACGGATACGGCGGTTGCCGAGCATATCGATATCATCCTGTGTGCCGATGCCGCCTGTCATGGTCAGTTCATAGTTGTACAGCGCATACATATCGGACATCGTGATCGTGTGCTTGTCATTCAGCGGGTCAATACCGATCAGCTTGACAGCGTGATCCGCATCCTGCTTGATCATGATCTCCTGAACACAGGTTCCGACCAGCCAGACGCTGATCTTTTCCTTGTTCATGACTTTTGCATTGATTGTTTCCTGACCGGCAGTGCTGACCGGTGTGACCGGATAATCCGGGATATAACGTGCACAGACGAGTTCGCCGTCTTCATCCGTAACGTCTTTGCCGTCTGCTGTAATACGGCCGACGGTGTACAGTCTGGAGCCGATATTCAGAACAGCATTGACGTTTGCGTTGGAGACTTTGACTTCATTGGCAATGATTCCCGCATATACGGTAACCTTGTCAAATTCCTTTGCGATCGCTTCGACATCTTCCGGCGTGAGGACTGTGCCCATTTCCATGGAGACAGTATCGCCTTCCAGGTCAACAGCCAGGACTCTTCCGACCAGTGCGTTCGTCCAGGTTGTTTCCATGACGGCTGTCACCGGGTGGGAGAAAGCATGGTTAAACGGCAGTGCCTTGCACAGGATGCCTTTGTTGATCTCATCCCGCAGCGCATTCCGCTCATCCTTGCCGATCAGTTTGTTCTTTTTGAAGATCACTTTACCTTCCGCACCGACCAGGTCTTTGACCAGCTCGTGGCCTTCCATACGGTCAAGAATATTCAGCTTCTTGCGTACTTTGTAGCGGCCGGCCTTGGTCAGGTCGTAACGGCGGTAATCGAAGAACTTGGCATCCATGAGGTTAACAGCACCTTCGATGGTCGCGATCTCATCTGCACGCTGGTTTTCATAAACGCTTAACAGGGCATCGTTCGTGAACTTTGTCTTGTCAGCTGCCAGCGTATTCTTTACTTCCTCATAGTTTCCGAAAACGGAAGTATACAGCAGCATATAATCATTCTGGAATTCTCTTTCTTCTTCCGGAACAACTACATCACTGTACACATCAAAGCCGGAAGCCTTGAGGAACTTTGTCATGTCTGATGTATCAAAAGCATCTTCCCCTCTCTGCAGGTTCAGGGACATGCCGATTGCCTTGAAAAGGATCGTACTGAGTATTTTCCTTCTTCTGTCGATCGAGACATTCATGATCCTGCCGAGCGCTGTTTTCTTGTCATCACTCATGAACTCAAGCCATGTACCGCGGCTCGGGATCAGTTCACAAGTATATGTGTCCTTCCCTGCTCTTTCATCCGAAATAATATCGAAATAAGCACCGGGAGATCTGACGATTTGCGAAACGATAACACGCTCTGCACCATTGATAATGAAAGTACCTGTCGGCGTCATCATCGGGAAATCACCGAGGAAAACCTCTTCCCACTTGGTCATGACTTCGCCTGTATCCGGGTCCATTACTTCCAGCTCCATCTTTGCTTTCAGAGGAGCGCAGTAATTGACTTCACGGTACTTGCATTCGCTGATGGAATACTTCGGCTCTCCGAATTCATAATCAAGGAATTTCAGACGGATATTGCCGCCGTAGTTTTCAATCGGATAAATATCGTTGAATACTTCCTTGATTCCCTCCGTCAGAAACCACTCAAAAGAAGCAGTCTGGATCTCTACCAGATCCGGCAGGTCCAGTGTGCTGCTGACCTTTGAATAATCCCTTCGGACAGCCTTGTTTCCGTATTGCACAACGCGGTATGATTCTTTATTTTCCATGTACACCATCCTTTCGCATGCATCCCGTAAACACCAAAAAGGGCATAAAGCTCCCTACCCAATTCGGATTCTTTTGCAATTTATTATATTATCATGACTTTTTCAATAGGTCAATTTAATACTTTTTAATATCCAGTATCCCTTATTCTGTTCCAGGCGCTCACAATTGCCGAAGATATCCGTCAGTTTCCTGACTGCGCTTTCCGCGCCCTGCCGTTTCCGGATCACGACGTACAGAACGCCGTCTTTCTCCAGATGTGCAAAGGATTCTTCGAACAGACGGTAGATCACCGCCTTTCCTGCCCGTATGGGAGGATTCGTGATAATAGTACGGAAGGAGCATTCCAGCTGCGCGAAGCCGTCGGAGACGTATACTTCGCATTCCGCCCGGTTCAGACGGCAGTTCTCTTCTGTCAGTTCCGCCGCCCGCGGATTGATGTCTGCGCATACGACACGCTCGGCCGGGTATTCCGATTTCATGACGATGCCGACAGCACCATAGCCGCATCCAAGATCCAGTATCGGCCCGCGGAGCGTTTCGCCTTCCAGCGCCTCCAGCAGTGCCCGCGTCCCGTAATCAACGCCTTTTTTGGAAAACACACCGTTATCCGTAATAAAGTTGTATAAACGGCCCGAAAACCGGAAAGAATGTTCCTTCCGGTTTTTCTCCAGATCACGGTTGTCAGTAAAATAATGTGACAATAAACATGGATCCTTTCTCAGGGACTAAAAGCCGAACCGAAGTCCGGCTTTTATTAAGTTACAGTTCGTGCGATTATTTGTATTCGATTGTTGCGCCGGCGTCTGTGAGTTTCTTCTTGATTTCGTCAGCTTCTTCAACCGGGATGTTTTCCTTGATGTTGCACGGATGGCTGTCAACGAGTTTCTTAGCGTCAACAAGTCCGAGACCTGTGATTTCACGGACAGCTTTGATAACAGCAACCTTTGTATCACCGATAGATGTTAATACAACAGTAACTGCCTTCGGCTCGCCGGCACCTTCTTCTTCAGCCGGAGCTGCTGCAACAGCGACCGGAGCTGCAGCTGTAACGCCGTATTTTTCTTCGATTGCTTTAACGAGTGTGTTGAGTTCAAGAATTGTAGCTTCGTCTAAGAATGCAAGGATATCTTCCTGTGTAATTTTTGCCATGATTTTCTTCTCCTCCTAATTTCAGGCCGCTGCCTCTGCAGCTTCTTCAGTTGTTTCTCCGTTTCCGCCCTTTGCCTCAGCAACTGCATTGACAACACGTGCGAATGAAGAAATAGGTGCGTTCAGGACGCTCAGGAACATGCTCAGCATACCTTCTCTGTTCGGCAGGAGTGACAGTTCAGTCAGCGTTGCTTCGTCGATGACTTTTCCTTCCACGATACCGCCCTTCAGGATGAGAGCTTTGTGTTTTTTCGCAAATTTCGCCATGACTCTGGCTGCTGCTGTTTCATCAGTTCCGAAAGCGAGTGCGTTCGGGCCAGCCATGATATCTTTCAGTTCAGCAAATCCTGCTTCATCAGCGGCGCGTCTGGCCAGTGTGTTCTTGTAGACTTTCATGTCTACACCTTCAGCACGCAGGGAACGACGCAGCTCGGTGATCTCAGCGACTGATAATCCGCGGTATTCTGCGACAACCGTAGAACCGGAATTTGCGAACTTTTCAGAAATCTCTTTGACGATATTCTGCTTTTGCTCTAAAACAGTCTGATTCATTCTTTTTCCTTTCCTTTCTTTGTTATCGCATACACATATATAGAAAGCCCACGCGGACAGCGAGGGCTTTAAAAGAAACAAAATAAAATCTTTCTCTTACCTCGGTAACATATTAAGCATCCGCTGTTACTGTCTATGGTATTTGATAACGCAATAAATATTAACTTTCCTGATCTTTTTTGTCAATCATTTTCTGTGAAAAACACAAAAACCGGATCTCTCCGGTTTTGTAAGGTCGTTAGTCAATTGTGACTTTGATGCCCGGGCCCATTGTCGTGGAGACTGTGATGCCCTTGATGTAAGCACCTTTGACAGCTGCCGGTCTAACCTTGATCAGCTGATCTTTCAGAGCCTTGAAGTTCTCAGCCAGCGCTTCATCTGTGAAGGAGCATTTGCCGATCATGACGTTGACGTTTCCGTCTCTGTCAACACGGTATTCAACTTTACCCTTCTTGATTTCCTCAACTGCCTGGGAAACGTTTGTTGTGACTGTTCCGGTCTTCGGGTTCGGCATTAAGCCTCTGGGTCCCAGCAGACGGCCGAGCTTACCAAGCTTGCCCATCATATCCGGTGTCGCAACGATCTTGTCAAAGCCTAACCAGCCCTTCTGGATCTTTTCGATCATGTCTTCGCCGCCGACGAAGTCAGCGCCTGCCTGGCGTGCTTCTTCTTCCTTCGCACCCTGTGTGATGACGAGAACTGTCTGTTCACGGCCTGTGCCGTTCGGCAGTACCATAGCACCACGGATGTTCTGATCAGCCTGACGCGGGTCAACGTTCAGTAAGAACGCAGCTTCAACAGAAGAGTTGAATTTTGTTGTGCTTGTCTTTTTTGCGAGCGCAACTGCTTCCTTGTAATCATAAGTTCTGGTACGGTCAACTAATTTTGCCGCATCTGTCAGTTTCTTGCCTGCCATAATCAGTTAGCCTCCCATCCTTCGATCGTGATGCCCATGTTGCGAGCTGTGCCGGCAACGATCTTCATCGCTGCTTCGACGTCATTCGCGTTCAGGTCAGGCATCTTGTACTCGGCGATCTCTCTCAGCTGAGCTTCCGTGATCTTTCCTGCTTTTTCAGCTTTCGGATTTCCGGATGCTTTGGAGATGCCTGCAGCCTTCTTCAGAAGAACAGCTGCCGGAGTAGTCTTGATAATGAAGTCAAAGGACTTGTCTTCATAAGCTGTAATGATTACAGGAACGATGTCGCCTGCACGGTCTTTCGTCTTGTCGTTGAATTCTGTGCAGAACTTAGGCATGTTGATGCCAGCTGAAGCTAAAGCCGGTCCCGGTTTTGCGCCGCCTGCAGGAAACTGCAGTTTGCAGACCTTTGCAATTCTTTTTGCCATGTGGTTTTCCTCCTTATTTTTCAACCACATGCAGTGGTAAACGGATGTCTGCTCATCCTCCCACGCATGCATACACAAAAAAGTGTGCGGTAATATGATACCACACACTATATACATGTCAATCATTTTTCTCTGTAAACAGCGTTGTTTGCGGCAGGTCCCCAGTGTTTCCGCACAAGCCGCTGAAAATCTTCCTTTTTTACCGGTCCATGACAGGAAAGAAGTTCATAATCCACACCGTAGAACCGGTAGAAGACACCAGCAGAAACAAACTCGTTCCGGATGTAGAAATCCATCCGTTTTTCCCGTTCCAGGCTGTTCTCCGCATCCGGATCGAGTTCCTCGATATCGATCAGGATCCTCTGGTCACGGTATCTTTCCTGCAGGATCTTCAGGATCCGGCTGCCATAGCCCTGATTCCGTAATCGCTCTTCCACAGCCAGATATCCAAGATATACCATATCCTCAAACAGGAAGACATAAGACAGTCCGATAAATATATCCTTATCATAATAAAGAAACATTTTCCTGTCTGTTCCCGACCATGCAATAAGCCGTTCCAGCGGTATTCTTTCATTTTCGGGAAAACTGTTCCGGTATAATTCGGCCGCTTCTGCAGGAAGCGGCTGATCCGGCAGGTATTCTGTTTCTCTCATATCATTCCTTCCGCATTTGATGATCATTCCTATTTTACTCATAAACAGACGCAAAATACCCGTGAATGCAGAAATCTTTTAAGATTTGAAAAAGATTTCATTTCCTTCTCTTCTTGTTATTCCGGCATTTAAGATATAATATCTCTGTTGTAAAGGAGTCATTATGTTAGTCAGACGCGCTTGCAGTTACTGTGGTGTGCCGCTGCGGGAAGATACCAGATTCTGTATCAACTGCGGCAAACCGATCCGCTTGACAAGTGAAGAAATAGAAAAAAAGAAAACAGCCCTGAATGCCCCCCTCGAAGAGGAAGAGAACGCAGTTCATATTGAAGATATTACGGCAGACACCGGTTCATTCACCTCCCCGGACGGTCTTGTGATCGGAATGGGAAATGAAAAGCACAAAGAGCCGGAAGAACCGGCGATACAGACGGCAAAAGAACCGGAAGTCAAAAAACCGAAAAAGGCGGAAAAGCCGAAGATCAATAAACCCAAAGTCAAAATGCCGAAGGTTGTGATCCCGCCGGTAAAACTCCCGAAGATCAGGATGCCGAAATGGAATCTCCCGAAGCCGTCAGGAAAGAAGAACGGTGAGCCGAAGAAACCGGGACAATTCGTTCTCGATACGACGAAATGGAAATGGTCACAGCCCGAATCCATGAAGCCGGTCAGAAAGGTACAGCAGAAGCCGAAAGAGTATCCCGACAGCTGGTATACGATCAATACCACGAAATGGAAGCTGACGCAGCCTTCTCCTGAAAAACCGAAACCGAAACGCGGGAAAAAGAAGGAACAGAAGTTCGCCTTCGATACCACGAAGTGGAGATGGTCACAGTCCGAAGACCTTAAGAAGGAAAGACCGGTACAGTATCCGGACAGATGGTATACGATCAATACCGCGAAATGGTGGCTGACAAAGCCGTCTCCCGAAAGACCGAAACGCAGAAAACAGAAGGAACAAAAATTCACGCTCGATACCACAAAGTGGAAATGGTCACAATCGGAAGATCTGAAAGCCGAACTGGCACAGCAGGAAGCAGTTCCGGCAGAACCGGAACAGATCATCGAGGCCGGACAGAACGATATCCGCAAGATCGAGCGGAAAACCGCCCGCCCGAACCAGAAAAAGGGCAATTTCAAGACGGGAGAAAACGGCGTAAAGGCAGACCCCGATTCCATCGTATATTACGACGAGGAAGATGAATTCTACAGCATGTACCGTGTATGGAAATGGCCGGCAGTGCTGCTGTCCCTGCTGATCGCCGCAACGGTTCTGACCATGATCTTCGGATGCACATACCTGTTCCGTCCGGATCTGCTGGATTCCACCCTGCAGAAGATCTCTGCCGTTACCGGCATAGAATTCCCGACCTTCGATGTTGCGGAAATTCCGGAACCGACGCCGGAGCCAACGCCGGAGCCCACACCGGAAGCTACACCTGAACCGACACCGGAGCCGACTCCCGAGCCGACACCGGAAGAAAATCCTTCTCTCGGTACTGTCAAGATCATAACGACAGACATGAATATCCGTCAGGACGGATCACTCTCCGCAAAAGTAGTCGGCGTTGCCCCGAGCGGCGGTACGTACGATTACTATGAAAAGAAGGATAACGACGGATATACCTGGTACAAGATCGGAGACGATCAGTGGATCGCCGATTCCGGGCATTGGCTGCAGGTCATTCCGAAAAACTGAGTATATGAAAAAGACCTTCTGAACTGTCTACTTTTGCTTGACCAGTTCATTCGGGTCTTTTTCTTTTGTCTGTTTACATTAAAGGAAACCGGCCTTTTCAGACCGGTTGACTGATAAATATCAGAAATTTGTGCTTTCGGAGAAGTCCGCAAATTTCTTCGCTTCTTCGATCCTGCCTTCAGCTGTTGTTACGACTGCCTTGACAGCGTCGGAACCGAGCAGGAGACGGAACGGCGCTTCTTCCGCATAAGCCATCTTGTATACCAGTTCTCCGGCTTTCATCGGGTCACCCGGCTGCTGTCTCTTATTGACTGCGTTGGCGTTCTTCCATGTGGAATCCTTGTAGGCATCTACCTTCAGCGGTGCGCTCTTCAGTGCTTCATCATAGAAGTGTGTACGGAATGCGCCCGGTTCAATGACCATGACGCGGATGCCCAGCGGTTTCAGTTCCTTGCACAGACCGTCTGTCAGAAGATCCAGCGCAGCCTTGGAGGAAGCGTAATATCCTGAACCGACAGCGGAACGCTCAGCTGCGATACTTGTGGTATTCATGATGACGCCTGCGCCGTTGCCGCGCATCGTCGGCAGAACTGCCTTGATCATGTTGATCGGGCCGAACAGGTTTGTTTCGAACAGTTCCCTGATCGCTTCATCTTCGCCTTCTTCAACGGAAGAACGGTAGCCGTGGCCGGCGTTG
>CADBPK010000106.1 GCA_902796465.1 uncultured Erysipelotrichaceae bacterium
AAGTGCAACGGATGTTTCCGGTTCAAAGGAAAGGGAAGCATCATTCATGCGAAGCTTTTCCAGCGCATCCTTGAGAGCAGGATAATCTGCTCCGTCAGCGGGATAGATGCCGCAGTATACCATGGGAGTAACCTCACGGTAACCCGGAAGCGGTTCTGCGGCAGGATTTGATGCATCGGTGATCGTATCCCCGACACGGGTATCGCGTACATCCTTGATGGAAGCCGATACATAGCCGACATCCCCGGCGCGGAGTTCGTCGCAGGGAACATATCCCGGCGACAGATGGCCAACCTCAACGACATCGAACTCACTGCCGGTGGCCATAAGACGCATCCGCATACCGGGACGCAGAGACCCGTGTTTGACACGGATAAAGCATATTGCTCCCCGGTAATTATCATAAAAAGCATCAAATATCAAAGCCTGCAGCGGAAGGGAAGAATTACCGTCCGGAGAGGGAATATGATGGACTACAGCTTCGAGCACATCATCGACATTCAGGCCGGTTTTAGCGGAAATACAGGGAGCAAAGCTCGCATCCAGCCCGATGACATCCTCAATTTCCCGGCGGACTTCTTCCGGCTGCGCAGACGGAAGATCGATTTTATTGATAACAGGAATAATCTCAAGGTCATGATCCAGGGCCATATATACATTTGCCAGCGTCTGGGCCTCAATTCCCTGTGTCGCGTCGACGACAAGCAGCGCACCTTCACAGGCAGCAAGAGCCCTGCTGACTTCATAGGTAAAGTCCACATGACCGGGGGTGTCAATCAGATTCAGGATATAATCGGTACCGTCCTTTGCGCGGTATTTCATGTGAACGGCTTTGCTTTTGATAGTAATACCGCGTTCGCGTTCGAGTTCCATGCTGTCGAGAATCTGTTCTACCATTTCACGCTGTTCAAAAACCCCGGTTTTCTCAAGAATCCGGTCGGCGAGAGTGCTTTTACCATGGTCAATATGGGCCACGATGCAAAAATTTCGGATCAGGTTCATCTCGTTGGACATGGGTGCCTCCATGAATCAGTTTGTTTTGAATTTATGGCCGAGCTTGTTTTCCGTGCCATGAAGAAGACGGTTTATATTCGCATGATGGCGGGCAATGCACATAACCGCCAGTATTACCGCCCAGATAATGATGCAGAGGTTCCCGCCGGCATAGAAAACAGAAAAGACCGCAAATGAAATGACCATCAGCATGCTGCCGACGGAAATATATCTGAACACCGCGATTACCGTGATGGTCAGCGCAATGGAAATCAGCGCCCAGACAGGAAAGCAGTAGAGAATGACAGCGCCTGTGGTGGCAACGCCCTTGCCGCCATGGAATCTGAAAAAGACAGGCCAGTTGTGCCCGATGACACAGAAGAGACCGGCCAGCAGAGAAGCAAAATTGCATAAAGGTGAATCATAGGCGGTACCCGTAATCAGCTGAGCCAGCCAGCATGCCAGAAGCCCTTTGCCTGCGTCAAAAAAGAAGGTCAGGAGTCCGTATTTCCAGCCCATGGTCCGCTGAACGTTGCTTGCGCCCGTACTTTTACTGCCAACAGTATGAAGATCCGGTCCATGGCCGATTTTTGAGAAGATGATTCCGCCGGAGACGGAGCCGAGGAGATAAGCAAGGATGCATGAAACGATCAGTTTAAAAGTCTCGGACAAACAAATCAGGCCTCCTTTTTCTTTTCACGGAGAATAAACCGGATGGGCGTACCTTCCAGGGGGAAAGTCTTTCTGAACCAGTTCTCAAGATATCGTTCATAGGAGAAAGACATCAGCTTTTCATCATTGACAAAAAGGACAAAGGTCGGCGGCTGAACACCTGTCTGCGTTCCGAAATAGATCTTCAGGCGACGGGTTCCCTGAAGCGGCGGCTGAAGATGATCGGTCGCGTCATTGATCACATCGTTCAGGACACCCGTAGTGATCCTGCGGCGTGATATTTCGGAAACCTCCTTTATCTTGTCAAAAACGGTCTGCACGCGCTGGCCTGTCTTAGCAGAAATAAACAGCACAGGTGCATAATCCATGAACTTCAGTTTTTCAAAAATCTCCTTACGGTATTTTTCCAGTGTTCCGGTTTCTTTATCGAGGGCATCCCATTTGTTGACAACAATAATGACAGCCTTTCCTTCCTCATGAATCAGCCCGGCGATCTTTGTATCCTGTTCGGTAACACCATCATTTGCGTCGATCAGCAGCAGCGCCACATCACAGCGGCGAATAGCCGCAATGGAGCGGATTACGCTGTAACGTTCAAGGCTCTCATCTTCGATTGAACTTTTTCGCCGCATGCCTGCGGTGTCAATAATATTGAAAACAGTTCCGTCTTTCGCGGTAAAAACAGTGTCTATGGCGTCCCGTGTAGTGCCGGGTATATTTGAAACCATCGTTCTTTCCTGTCCGAGAAGCCGGTTGGTGAGAGAACTCTTTCCGACATTCGGGCGGCCGACAACTGCTACCTGTATCACTGTTTCTTCCTGTTCGGATACGGAAGGATCTTCGGCAGGGAAATGGCTGATGATCTGATCCAGCAAATCACCAAAGCCCAGCATATTTACACTGCTGATTCCGATCGGGTCTCCAAGTCCGAGTTCAAAAAACTCATACATTGAATCATTAAGCCCAAGGTAATCCACTTTGTTGACAACAAGCAATACGGGCTTGCCGGTACGGCGAAGAAGATTTGCAACGTCACGGTCGTCATCAGTCAGGCCGTCCCTTGCATCGGTAAAGAAACAAATGACATCCGCAAGGTCAATTGCTGTCTGGGCCTGCGCGCGCATCTGGGAAAGAAGCACATCATCACTGTGCGGATCAATGCCGCCCGTATCCACAAGCGTAAAGGAATGGCCCAGCCATTCGGCATCTGCATGAATGCGGTCGCGGGTAACTCCCGGAACATCCTCGACAATGCTGATCCTTTTACCGGCTATTTTATTGAAAAATGTGGATTTGCCGACATTCGGCCTTCCAACGATCGCAACAATCGGTTTATTCATGATAATCCTCCAGAAGAAATAATGCCCTGATAAATGAATCTCCTTTGTTTTCGACAATGCGGACAGGTTTTCCGATTTTTTTCCTGACATCATCGAGTGTCATATCATCCAGAAAACATTCAGTGTTTTCCCGAAGCATGGATTCAGAGATCAGTACAGCGTCAAAATCCTTTTCTTTCAGCGCGTCCAGGAGATCCCTTCCGACAATCAGTCCTGTAACGGTAATGGATTCGCCGAAGAACCTGTTGGTTACCGGAATCACTTCCGCATGTACATAATCCGGTGCATAGCGTTTACACATTTTTTCAATATGTGCTGCGACCGAAACCCCTGTCGGGATCACCAGCCTTACAGTGGAGGAGTGTCCGGAAACTGACCGGCCTGAAAGCTCGCGGTATGCCTCTTCACATTCGTCCTCAAACTGGCGGATAAGCCCGACTCCGTTTTCAATCTGCGGATACCCTTCATAGATTTCCTCTCCGGGTATATCCAGGCCGCAGATACAGTAAAACTCGTCGGAAAGAAAAGCGAAACGGGTACCGAAATCAGAAAGGCAGCGTTCCTGAAATTTTTCAATTTCAAGAATAAGATGTTCAGCCATTTCCCGGTCCACACATGGAATTTTCGCAAGTTTCTCACGGTAACGGGTCATACCGATGGGGACGATCGCCACGGAGAGCGCTGAAGGCCAAAGGGATGCAAGATCATCCAGTGTTTTTTTCAGAACATCGCCGTCATTGTATCCCGGGCACAGGACGATCTGCGCATGAAACTGAAGGCCGTGGTTTTTCAGTGCCGTCAGCCTGTCAAGAATGTTTCCGGCGTTCGGATTGCGCAGCATCCTGCACCGTACATCTCCGTCCGTGGCGTGAACGGAAATATAAAGCGGAGAAGCTTTGCGCCGAAGAATCCGGACAAATTCCTCATCATCCACATTGGTAAGTGTCACATAATTACCCATCATCAGGCTGAGACGCCAGTCGTCATCCTTTACATAAAGGGAATTGCGCATTCCGGGCGGCATCTGGTCGATAAAACAGAAAACGCAGTGATTCCGGCAGCGGCGGGGTTTCATGACAACCGTTTCGTCCAGAACGAGCCCAAGGGATTCCCATCGGGATTTCGCCACAGTAACGGAGCGTGCGGTACCGTCTTCTCCGACTATACTGATTTCAAGATGGGGATGGACAATCAGCGCCTGATAATCGATTTCATCAAGCACCGGTTCACCGTTAATGGAAACAATACTTTCTCCGGGACGGATTCCGGCTCCGGCAGCAGGGGAGGAGGAAGCGACAGACATAATCCTGATCATAACAGCACAGCCTCCTTACTCCATAAAATCCCAATTTATTATCAGATAATCGGGAACGATTGTCAAGATTTGCAAAGCTGAGGAGGAAGTCCGGTTGTTTTTTCGCTGCTATGATGGTAAGATAATCCGCGTGAAAACGATCATGAATGATTTGAAGGGAATGCAGGTATGGCTCAGAACGGGGATATCGGAATTGATCTTGGCACTTCCAACGTCGTAATCTATATGAAAGGCCGCGGGATTGTTTTCCGCGAACCTTCCATTATTGCCGTGGAGCGAGAAAGCAACCAGATTGTCGCTTTCGGAATGGAAGCATATCGCATGATCGGAAGGACGCCTTCCAACATCAACATCATCCGGCCCCTGGCACAGGGTGAAATCCTGGATTTTGACCTGACTTCATCCATGCTTCGATACTATATTTCAAATGTTATCGGCAAAAAATTCTTCTCAAGGCCCCGCGCAATCATGTCCGTTCCGAGCGGCGTTAAGGAACTTGAGAAAAAGGCACTGATTACATCCATGTTTGACGCCGGGCTGCGCAGAACCCAGATTCTGGACCGTGTCGTTGCCGCAGCCCTCGGAGCGCAGCTGAATTTTCTCGGTTCGTACGGAAGCATGGTGGCTGACCTGAGCGCAGGCGGAACCGATCTTGCGGTCCTGTGCAACGGGACGGTTTCCGTGCTCAGTTCTGTCCAGGTCGGCGGTGATCACTTCGATGACGCGATTATCCGTTACCTGAGGAAAAAATACAATATGCTAATCGGTGAACGTACAGCTGAGCAGGTGAAAATCACCCTGGGCGGAGCGATGAGGAGGAATCCGAAGGTAACAATGGATATTACCGGAAGAAACCTCATTTCAGGACTGCCGAAGACCATTTCCATTGATTCGGACGAGATTTATGAATCCCTGATAGACAATGTCAATGATCTGATTGAAAGCATTCAGGCTGTTATTGAAAGAACGCCTCCGCAGCTGGCTTCGGATATCCTTGAGGGCGGCGTAACGCTGACAGGCGGTGCTGCAGCGCTTTACGGACTGAGCGAGGCTGTTTCCGGCGTGATCAGGATTCCCTGCAGAGTGGCGCAGGATGCAAGAGACTGCGTGGTTCTCGGATGTGCAAAGGTATTGATGGATCCGGCCGGAATGAAGCATCTGCTCACGGTTTCCTGATTATGACGGCTGCATTTTTGTAAAAAGAACTGAACGTATGCCGTTAGATTACTTTTTGGGATTTCCTGCAGTATCAATGCCTGCGGCGCCCACAAGGCCGAGACGTTCTGCTGCTTCTTCACGCATTTTGTATTTCAGTACTT
This sequence comes from uncultured Erysipelotrichaceae bacterium, assembly GCA_902796465.1. Lineage (GTDB taxonomy): Bacteria > Bacillota_I > Bacilli_A > Erysipelotrichales > Erysipelotrichaceae > Bulleidia. The sequence goes on from CADBPK010000106.1 coordinate 5,640, forward strand.
TTCCTGCCGCATTGAGCGGGAAATGATCCACGAATTCAATATACTGCGGTACTTTGTGCCGCGCCATATGGCTCTTGATATATTCCGTCATTTCGCCGGATGTCAGTGAGGAGCCTTCTTTTTTGATGATACAGGCCATTACCGCTTCACCGTATTTTGCGTCCGGAACACCGATTACCTGAACATCCTCAACATCCGGATGCGTATAAATAAATTCTTCGATTTCCTTTGGATAAATGTTTTCTCCTCCGCGGATAATCATGTCCTTAAGGCGGCCGGTGATCAGGAACGTTCCGTCAGGATTCCGCCTGGCAAGATCACCGGAATGAAGCCATCCGTCCCGGTCAACGGCAGCGGCTGTCGCATCGGGCATTTTGTAATAACCCTTCATGATATTGTATCCGCGGGAACAGAATTCGCCGTCCTGGCCGTCCGGAAGTTCTTCACCGGATTCGGGATCAATAATTTTGCACTGAACATGCGGGAAAGCATAACCGACGGTTTCGGTTCTGAGTTCCAGAGAGTCAGTCCACGTGGACATTGTGCTGCCGGGGGAGGATTCCGTCTGGCCGTAGACACTTACAATACCGCGCATGTTCATTTCATCCGGGCGTGCTGCCCTCTTCATAAGTTCAGGAGGGCATCCCGATCCGGCCATAATACCGGTGCGCATATAGGAAAAATCAGTTTTCCGGTAATCCTCATGGTTGAACATGGCAATAAACATTGTCGGAACGCCGTGGAAACAGGTAATACGTTCCTGATTGATGCAGGCGAGGGAGTTTTTTGCGGAGAAATAGGGAAGCGGACACAGCGTGGTTCCGTGGGTCATGGATGCAGTCATGGCAAGAACCATGCCGAAACAGTGGAACATAGGTACCTGGATCATCATCCTGTCAGCTGTGGAAAGCCCCATCCGGTCACCGATACATTTCCCGTCATTAACAACGTTGTAGTGTGTGAGCATAACGCCTTTGGGGAACCCGGTTGTCCCTGAGGTATACTGCATATTGCACACATCGTCAGGTTTTACACGGGCCGTCATGGATCGCAGCGTATCCTGCGGTACAGTATCTGCACGGCGCATGGCCTGTTCAAAAGTCAGGCAACCCGGCTGGGTAAAATCGACGGTGATAACATTTCTGAGAAAGGGGAGACGTTTGCAGTGAAGGGGTTCTCCGGGTTTTGAGGCGGATATTTCCGGACAGAGTTCATTGATTATCTGACGATAATTGCTGTCCAGCGCCTTTTCAATCATAACCAGGGTATGCGTATCACTCTGCCGCAGCAGATAGTCAGCCTCATGGATTTTATATGCCGTATTCATGGTGACAAGAACAGCACCGATCCTTGTGCAGGCCCAGAAGGTAATATACCAGGCCGGCACATTGGTTGCCCAGACAGCCACCTTGGAACCGGCAGTAACCCCGAGGGAAATGAGAGCACGCGCAAAACGGTCAACGTCATCGCGGAATTCCGTATAAGTGCGCGTATAGTTGAGCGTAGTGTATTTAAATGCATACTGATCCGGAAATTCTTCAGCCATTCGGTCCAGCACCTGCCCGAATGTCTCATCGATCAGTTCATCTTTTTTCCAGACATAGCGGCCGGTACCGTCAAAATTAAAATACAGGGATTTCTTTTTTCCCTTCGGATTGTCAAAGCGGTTCATATAATTGACAAAATGGGAAAAAATAATCTCCCGGTCCGTAAGATCCTCCATCCACTCCGTCTTCCATTCAAGGGAGATGAAGCCGCTGTAATCGATGGAAGACAATGCATTCATCATTTCCCCGACAGGAAGGGTTCCTTCACCGATCAGATTGTAGGAATGATCGTCATTGGAATCCCGGAGATGAACATGGCGCACATATCCGCCAAGATTCCTGATTGTTGTATCCGGCGTTTCATTGAAATCCCGGTA
>CADBPK010000107.1 GCA_902796465.1 uncultured Erysipelotrichaceae bacterium
ACATGAATTAACCTCCGCAGGGAGGTTTTTTCGTGTACAGGCAAAAAAAGAACTGCATAGGCTGCAGTTCTCAGATCCATCCGAAATGGATGCAGGCATTGCGGATACCGTCATTTTCGGCAGCGTCCGTCACATAGTCAGCCATTTCCAGCAGGGCGGGCCAGCCGTTTCCCATGGCGATCTTTGTCCATTCCTCATGGAACATGACCATGTCGTTTTCACCGTCCCCGAATACAACGACATCCTCCGGGTTCCCGTGCAGGTATTCCATCATATCCTGGATGCCTTTGTCCTTGGAATCGTGCTGGTAACAGAGGTATTCCGGCACAAAGCGGATATGTCCCAGGATATCGCGTTTTGTCAGTTTCGGTTCTTCTTCGGGCGGGATGGGAATATAGACTTTGTATATGCTTTCCAGGTCTGACCATTCCAGATCCGGTTTCAGGATATATTCTGTCGGTTCTTTCCGCTCGCCGACCTGTTCGATGAACTTTCTGTCTTTCATGATGACCTTGATGCTGTCTTCGAAGGAAACAAGGATCCCGTATCCGAGGGCTTCGGCTTCCGCGATGAGCTCCAGGGCTTTTTCCTTGTCCAGCGGCGCGTTGCGCACCAGCTGATCATTTACGATCAGGGCTGCTCCGCCGTTGGCAACGAAATTATGAATGCCGGCTTCCTGCGCGGCTTTGACCGTTTTGTAATAGGCACGTCCGGTACAGATGGCAGTGAAATGGCCGTTGGCTTCCAGCTTCCGCAGTGTCTCGATGGCACTGGGCACCATTTTCCCGGTATGGATATCCGTCAGTGTGCCGTCTATATCAAAAAAGAAATATTTCATAGATCTGCCTCCATATCCAGTATACAGGCTGAAAGACAAAAACAGAGCATGATACTTTGATTTCACCTCCCTGAATGACATAATGAAAACAGATATAAAGGAGCGAATATAATATGAAAAAGATCCTCACACTGGTCGATGAAAGTTTTGAAGACCTCGAACTCTGGTATCCTGTTTACCGCCTGCGGGAAGAAGGATGCACGGTTGATCTGGCAGCGAAACAGGCCGGTCTGTATCACGGCAAGTATGGTGTTCCGTGCCAGGTGGATATGACATTCGATGAAGTTGATCCCGATGACTATGACGGGCTGCTCGTGCCGGGCGGCTGGGCGCCGGACAAACTGCGCAGATTCCCGGTCGTCCTGGATATCGTCAGAAAGATGAACGCCGACAACAAGGTCATCGGTGAGATCTGTCATGCCGGATGGGTACTGATCTCGGCAGGCATCCTGAAAGGGAAAAAGGTGACCAGTACGGTCGGCATCCGCGATGACATGACCAACGCCGGCGCGGAATGGCTGAATGTGGATTCCGTGGTTGACGGCAATATCGTTTCCGCACAGGTTCCCTCCAGTCTGCCGGCATACATGAAAGACTACATCCGTGTACTCAACGGACAATAAGAAAAAGCTTTAAGCAAAGTTCATTCTTTGTTTAAAGCTTATTTTTTTTACTGCAGACCGCGGATCATGTGGTGATATACGATCCCGTTTTCCTCTGTTTCCTGATGCAGGTCCACGAACCAGTTGCGTTTCCAGAATTTCTGCGCTTTGGCGTTGCCTTTGACAAATCCGGCTTCTGCCCAGACAAATCCGCATCCGGTGAATACATCCAGCATGTCGCGCAGGATCTCGGAGCCATAGCTCCAGCCCTGCAGGTCCTTGCGGATCATGAACAGGTCGATCCATACAGCATCCTGTCTGGGGTAACCTAAATAGATATCGGCTACGCCGACAAGTTCCGGATCCTTGAACAGTACATAGTATTTTTTTGCCGGATCTGCTTTCGGCGGGCATTTTGCGGCGTCCTTCATGACGGTTTCCATGGTCGGGACTGTACCGAGCAGATCAAAGTATTCCTGGTTGTTCTGATACAGCTCCAGTACTTCGGCGTAATTGTCTTCGCTGATCAGCTCGACATCATAAATATCTGACAATGCATGCGGGTCGAATGTATATTCATCGAGCCGTCTGCCGTCGACGAGCACCACTTCGCATTCGTATCCGGCATCTTTCTTTTCCATGGCTGCCACAACGCGGTCAAAGATCGTCTTACCGATATGTTTACGGGCATTTTCGGCTTTTTTCTCGGCGCCAGGAATGTTTTCGTAATACTTCGCGGTCGTGTCATAGCCGAATGCCTTCCGGGAGAGGTCTGCGTTTTCCCATGTGATCAGGATGTTGTCAACTGTGTTCTGTTTCAGGATCCAGCCGATATTTTCCGGGGACGGTTCCAAAGCTTCTGTCGCTTCGTTGCCGAGCAGCTCATTGATTCCGTCAAACAGTTCCGGAAATGTCGGAAACAGAAATCCGTCAAGGATGATTTCGATCGTGTTTCTTTGTTCGCTCATAAATTACTTATCTGCCGCAAATATGATGCCGGCATCCTTTCTTGCGCTGGTCATGACTTCGCTTACAGCAATGCTCGTTTCCAGCATGCCGTAACAGAAATCCTTATCGTCTTCTTCAATCGCACGGATGAATTCGCGGAATTCGTAAACGACCCGGTTTACGGAAGGATCGCTTTCAAATTCCCTTGTCGTGCCGTCATTCAGATCCAGTACGATCTTTCCGCCGACATTGGCTGAGCCATAGGAGGAAATGACGCCTTTCGTACCCTGGATCATGCCCTGGCGCATGCCGCGGGAATCCTTTGCGGCAACGCACAGAGCCTGGAAGTCCGGATACTGCAGGACCAGGATGCCGGATGTATCGATGCCCCGTTCCATATTGGCAAAGTATTTCTGGGATACCGGTTTGCCGAACAGGCCAAGGATGTAGAAGATATTGTATACGTTCAGATCCATCAGTGCGCCGCCGGATTTGTTCGGATCGAAAGCCGGCAGGATCTCGCCCTGTCTGAATGCGTCATATCTGCGGGAGTACTGGCTGTACTGGCTCTGGGCGATCTTGATCTCACCAATCTCCGGCAGCCATTCCCGGATCTTCTGATATCCTTCCAGATACAGGGTGGAGATCGCTTCAAACAGGAACAGTCCTTTTTCCAGCGCCGTCTTCTGAAGTTCTCTGACTTCCTTCAGGCTGCTGGTAATCGGTTTTTCCACAACGACGTTCAGACCGTTTTCCAGCGCTTTCAGGGAATAGGAATAATGCAGGTGGTTCGGTACCGCGACATAAACGGTATCGATATCTGCTTTTGCAAAAGCTTCAAAGTCATCCGTGACGAATGGTATTTCATACTGTTCCGCCATTTCCTTTGCCTTGGGCAGGGAGCGCGTCGTGGACAGAAGCGCATTGACGGACAGTTTATCGATCGTTTTCAGATGGGGAAGGAATTCCGTCACGATCGTGCCGGTTCCGATGATGCCGAGTTTCATAGTGATATGTTCCTTTCTGCGAAAAAAGCATCCGGAGATGCTTATTTAAAATATGTCTTCAGTTCTGCGATGAGCTTGTCCTTGATCTCCTGTTTTGCGAAGGAGGCATTGACGGAATTGATGTTCATCTGAATCAGGTCATTCCATGTGAAACCCATCTCATTGAGGCAGTGATCGTATTCATCATCCAGGGAAACGCGTGCCATGACCATGTTGTCGGTATTGATCGTTACCGGGATGCCCATCTGGAGCAGGTTCTTTGCCGGGTGACGGGCATAGGTCTCCCTGGTCTTGCACTGGATATTAGAAGTCGGGCAGATCTCGAGGGCAATGCCTTTTTTAGCCGCGAGACGCACGAGTTCCGGGTTTTCATAGATATGATGGCCGTGTCCGACACGGGTTACGCCGAAATCGATCGCGTCGCGGACGGTTTCCCAGTCCTGTGAATCACCGGCATGGCAGATGATATTCAGGCCGTATTCCCTTGCTTTGGCAAACAGGGGTCCGAAATTGGACAGCGGCACGAAGCCTTCCGCACCGGCCAGATCCAGGGCGACGACGCCTTCATCGGAGAAATATTCTCTGCAGACTTCGACTGTTTCCATGTTCTGATCCCAGTTGACGGTTTCCGGACCGAAGGACATCATGCAGGTAATGATATTGACGTCGATATTCTTTGTTTTTTCCAGACCGGATTTTCTGCCGTCCAGCACTGCCTGTACGGCTTCGCTCTGGGTCATTCCGTTTCTGGTGTGGATCTGCGGTGCAAACCGGATCTCCGCATAGCGGACGCCTTTTTCTTCCAGATGGACGATCAGGTCTTCCGTGATCTGTGCCAGGGAATCATGATCCTGCAGGACCTGCGTCGGTCCTTCAAACATTTCCAGATATTCATTTACGCTTTCCGCATCGGCGTGTTTGTTCAGATACGCGCGGTAGCCTTCCTCACTTCCGCCGGGAAGTTCCACGCCTCTTTCAACTGCCAGCGCATACAGGCGGGCAATGTGGAAAGAACCGTCAAGATGCAGGTGCAGATCTGCTTTCGGAAACGGATATTTGCTCATATAATTACCTTCTTTCATCGTTATAATCATTATAATGGAAGAGGACGATAAAAGGAGATGAATTATGGAAGTGCTGACAAAGACGCTTTGTTCAAAGCGGAATACAGAGATTCCCGTAACGATCATTGAAGGAAATAACAATAAAAGCCCGCTGGTCATGATGGTGCACGGCTTTAAGGCGGACCGGACGGAAGACGGACGTTTTCTGACTGTGGGAAAAGCACTGGCGGAAGACGGTGTATCCTCCGTTATGATGGGGTTCCCCGGCTGCGATGAGTCGAAAGAAGATTTCCTTTACTACACGCCGGAGAACTGTCTGTCTGATATCGAGACCTGTTACGCGTATATGAAGGAAAACTATGATATCGATGAAACGAGGATCGGCATGATCGGCTACAGCATGGGCGGCAGGCTGACTTCCGTCTTTGCGCAGAGACATCCGGAAGTCAAGGTCATCGGACTCTGGGCAGCTGCGTGCTTTGATGCTTTTGACGGGCAGGATACCTTCCTGGGCATGCCTGTGGCGGAAATGAAGCAGGAAGCGAAGGAAAAGGGATACTGCGATTTCCTCAACGTATTTGACAACACATGGCTGAAATTAAACCGGGAATTCCTGGAACAGATGGAAACACTCAGCCCGGAAGAGGGATTAAGAAGTTTTAAGGGAGCCGCCATCGTCGTCCACGGGGATGCGGACATCACCGTGAAATACGGGATCGCGGAGCGGTCTCTGCATAATCTGGCAAATGCGGAAAAGAAGGAACTGGTCACGGTGCATGAAGCGGATCACGGTTTCGGGGCATGGAATAACAGGCCGGATCTTTCCGCGCAGCTGACTGACAATACGATCCGTTTTTTCCGGGATAATCTGTGAAAAATTTCCATATAAAAGGATTTATGAAACAACTTTTCATCCTTTGTTTTTGAAATATGAAAGAACTTTCAAAAACGGGGGAAATGGCTAAAATATTCTGTTTCCATGCATTGAAGGGACCCTTCAATGATGGTAGAATTTCATTAACAGCACAATGATGCTTATTTCATTGTCTATTTATCATGGTTTAGAATTGCTCGGCAATTTTAAATATAAAAAGGAAGGGTGGAAAAAATGAAAAACTCTAAAAAATTTCTTGCATCTCTCCTGGCTCTGACATTACTCGCCGGTTGCAGCGGCGGAAATGCAGCGCCGGAAGGCGGCTCTGAGGGTGGCAGCACCGAAGAAGGAATCAAGATCGCAGTCCTGCTTCCGTTCACGGGTGACCAGTCTTACTTTGACACACTGGCTACAGCAGCCAAAGAAGTTGATGCAGAAGACAACGGCATCAGCGTAAAGATTATTGAGGTCGATCCGGGAGGATCCGCAGATGAATCTCTCTGGATGAATGCATTCGATGATGTTTGTGAAGACGGTGAATACGACCTGGTCGTTTCCGGCAACAACACATATGAAGGCTTCCTCTACAAAGCTTGTGAAAAGTATCCGGACCAGATGTTCTACAACTTCGACTACTCCGCATTACCGGAGAGCGGCGTACCGGCTAACTGCTACTGCGTTAACTGGGCTCTCGATGATCTGGGATATGTTGTAGGTACATTATCCGCTGAAATGACAAAGACAGGAACAGTTGGTGTCGTTGTTGGTATGGACAACCAGGCTATGAACCAGTTCATCTCCGGTTATGTTCAGGTACTCGCTGACAAGGGCGTTAAGTATGTTGTCTCCTATCCGGGTTCATTCACAGACACAGACTTAGGTAAAGAAGTTACAAACGCTATGATCGACAAAGGCGCTGACGTTATCTGGCAGGTTGCCGGCGGCTTAGGAAACGGCGTTATCGAAGCTTGCTCACAGCATGACGATGTATGGTGCATCGGCGTTGACCAGGACCAGTACTTACAGTTCGCAGAGACAAAGCCGGAATGGGCAAACACAATTCTGACATCTGCTCTGAAGAACACGAACGTTGCGTTCAAGGCTGTATGCGGCATGGTTAAAGACGGCACATACAAAGACAAACTCGGAAAAGCTGAAGCCTGGGGTATTGCACTCAATGGTGTAGGCCTTGCTGAAAATGATTACTATATGGCTAACACAACGGAAGAAGTCAGAGCAAAAGTAGCTGATACTCTTGCTAAAGTTGCTTCCGGTGAAGTAGAAGTCAAAGATACACTCGAAATGGCTGACTACGACAAGGAATGGCCGGAATTATTGAACGCTAACAGAGTTGAATAATTAATCGAATCAAACCAGAAAAGTTATGTTCTGCCTTTTTCGGCGGGACATAACTTTTCTATCATTTAGAAGGGGGAAAAGGATATGGCGGAAACCATCCTAAAACTTGAACAGGTCACAAAAGTTTATCCGAATGGAACTGTTGCGAACCGGGACATTAACATGGAATTCGAAAAAGGTGAAATCCATTCCATTGTAGGAGAAAACGGCGCCGGGAAATCCACACTGATGAAAATGATCTTCGGCATCGAAGCGCCTTCGAGCGGAACGATCACCTACAAGGGACAGGAAACACATTTTTCCAGCTCTATGGATGCGATCAAAGCCGGTATCGGCATGGTGCATCAACATTTTATGCTGATACCTTCTTTCAGTATCGTAGACAATATCATTCTGGGTGACGAACCGAAGAAGGGTATTTTTATCAATAAAAAAGAAGCGACGAAGAAGACACAGGAATTATCTGACAAATATGGTTTCGAATTGGATGTTACGGCCCTGGTTTCAACACTTTCTGTTGCCAAGAGACAGAAAGTTGAAATATTGAAGACATTATATCGTGATGCAGAACTGATCATTCTGGATGAACCGACATCTGTCCTGACGCCGCAGGAAACGGAACAGTTATTCGTTCAGCTGCGGTCATTCAAGGAACAGGGACATACGATCCTGTTTATTTCCCATAAACTGGAAGAGGTCAAGAAGATCTCCGACCGGATCTCCGTCATCCGCAACGGTATTTCCAAGGGAACATATCGGAACGATGAACTGACGATGGAACAGCTGACCAGCCTGATCATCGGAAGAGACCTTGATAATGACATGGACAAGTACAAGACACATGAGAACTTCGAAAACAAGAAGGCGCTTGTGGTCGATGACCTGTATATGGAAATGAACGGGAAGCCGGTTCTGAACCATGTATCTTTCGCAGTCAAGAAGGGTGAGATCCTGGGTGTTGCCGGTGTTGAAGGCAACGGACAGGGTGATCTGGTCAACTGCATTACCGGTCTGGAGAAGACGAAATATACCGGAACGATCACCATCAACGGTACGGAAGCTTCCTCCCTGAGCATCAAGCAGCGCCGTGACCTGAAGATGGCATATATTCCGGAAGACAGAATGGGCGACGGCACAGCCGGGAAACTTCCGATCACTGATAATATCATTTCTACCTATTACGAAAGAGAAGATATCAACCATAAGCTGTTCATGAACCATCCGGCTATTGATCTGGTATCGGACAATCTGATCAGGACATTTGCTGTCAAGACAGATTCCAACAAGACGACAGTCGGTTCCCTCTCCGGCGGTAATATTCAGAAAGTCGTCGTTGCGAGAGAGTACAATACAAAACCGGAATTCATGATCGCGGAACAGCCGACACACGGCATCGATATCGGAAGTGCTGAATTCGTGCATCATAAGCTGATCGAGCTCAGAAATGCCGGAGCAGGCATTCTGCTGGTATCAGCGGATCTCAATGAAGTCATTGACCTTGCGGACAGACTGATCGTCATGTTTGACGGTGAGATCGCAGGTTACTTCCCGGACGCAAACCATATCGATGAATCCAGTCTCGGTATGTATATGCTCGGTGCCAAGAAACAGACAGCGGAGGAGATAGGAGGTGCCTTAAATGACTAAAAAGGAAAAGAAACTGAATCTCTCTATCACCAATCCGAGAGTGTTCGATGCGGTCAAGCTTCTGTGCGCCCTTCTGATCGCGCTTGTTATCACATTCCTGGTACTCTGCCTGATCAGCAAGAACCCGGTCAAGGCTTTCTTTACGATTCTGACAGGACCGTTATCCAAGAGAAGATATTTCGGTGCAGTCATCGAAAGCTTCATCCCGTATGCATTCGCAGGTCTCGCGGCAGGTATCCTCTTTAAATCCGGCGCGTTCAACCTCGGTGCTGAAGGTATCTATATTATCTCCGGTGTATCGGTCGCGGCAGTAGCCTGCAGTTCCATTACAACAAGCGGCTTCCTGCATCCGATCCTCTGCGTCCTGGCAGCTGCGGTAACGGGCGGTGTCCTGATGATCATACCTTCCTTCCTGAAGGCAAAATTCGGGACAAATGAAATGGTCGTATCCCTGATGTTAAACTCTATCTATCTGGGTATCTCCATGTATCTGATCCGTACATTCCTGCTTACCAAGACGACTTCCACGATCGGCTCAAAAGATTATCTGCCGACAGCGAAGATCAAATACCTGTATGAACCTCTGCGTATCTCACCGGCCTTTATCCTGCTGATCATTGTGACGATCGTGCTGTATCTGGTCATGTTCAAGACAAAGCTCGGCTATCAGATGCGTCTGGCGGGAGCCAATCCGAAGTTCGCGGAATACTCCGGTATCTCCGCATTCAAACTCGCGATCATCACAGCCGCGATGGCCGGTGTCCTGGCCGGAACGGGAAGCGCGATCCAGCTGCTGACACAGAGCTCATTCTATCAGCCCGACAAGACGGCGACCGGAATCGGTTTCTCGGGAATGCTGCTGGCGATGCTGGGAAGGAACAATCCGATCGGCATTGTCGTGGCTTCGTTCCTGATCAAATATCTCGAACAGGGTGCCAGCGTGCTGTACTTCTCGGATACTTCCGTACCGTCTGAAATCGTCGCGATCGTAGAAGGTATTATCATTCTTCTGATCTCTTCACAGTACTTCCTGAGAGGATTCAGAGAGAAGATGTTGTTAAAGGAGGGTTTGAAGAAAGATGCTAAGTAGTATATTTTCATCATTGTTCACAATGAATTTTCTCCTGACGGCGATCCGTCTTGCTACTCCGATCCTGTTCGCAAGTATTGCGGCATTCATTACAGCCAGCGCGGGCATCGTAAATATCGCGGTCGAATCCATTATGACATTCGGCGCCCTCGCAGGTATTCTCGGCAGTTACGCTACCGGCAGCGCATGGCTCGGCCTCATGATCGGCCTTGTAGTCGGTGTCGGCGTAGCCCTGCTGATCGCGTTCTTCTCCATGAAGCTTGGTGCGGACCCGATCCTGATCGGTATTGCGCTGAATACATTCGCGGACTCACTGGCGATCTTCTTCCTGTACCTGGTTACGGGTGAAAAAGGAACCAGTGCTTCCCTGCATACGCCTACGCTGTCCAAAGTGACCATACCGTTCATAGAGAAGATCCCGTTCTTCGGAAAGATATTATCCGGCCAGTATGTACTGACATATGTGTGCTGGATATTGCTGATCATACTGTTCATCATGCTGTATAAGACACCTCTGGGAATGCGTCTGAGAGCCTGCGGTCTCAATTCCGACGCGGCTAAAACAGCCGGTATCAATGTACGCAGGATCCAGATCTTCTCACTGATCCTCTCCGGTTTCTTCGCAGCACTCGGCGGCATGTATCTGTCCCTGAACTCCATCCATCTCTTCTCCAAGGGCATGGTATCCGGCCAGGGCTGGATGGGTATCGCGGCGAACGGTATCTCCGGCGGACGTTACGGAACACTGCTGCTGTCAGCGTTCATCTTCGCGGTATTCCGTGCGTTCTCCATTATCTTCTCACAGTCAACGATCTTCCCGGTCGACCTGGTCGGCGCGGTTCCGTACTTTGCGGTATTCTTCTTCGTAACAATCTCATCGATCCTGAACTATCTCCGCATCAAACGCGGTAATGTTGAGGAAAAATAATGCGTAAGATCATCATTGATACAGATCCCGGCCACGATGACGCGATTGCCATCATGACGGCACTGGCAAATAATGATCAGATCGAAATACTGGGCATTACCACAGTAGCCGGCAACCAGACGCTGGATAAAGTCACTGACAATATCCTGAGACTGGAGGAAGTGCTGAATGTGGATATCCCGGTTGCCAGGGGATTTGACAGGCCATTGGTAAAGCCTCTCGATGTGCAGCCGCAGGCGCACGGAGAGTCGGGTATTGACGGATATGATTTCCCGGAAACTGACAAGAAGGCCATCGATATGCACGCGGTGGAATTCATGAAGGAAACTGTGGAAAAAGAAGATAAGATAACGCTTGTCGCGATCGGTCCCCTGACCAATGTTGCTGTATTCCTCAGAATGTATCCGCATCTGATCAGTAAGATCGACAGCGTCGTGATCATGGGCGGTTCCGTATATGCCGGCAATATTCTCCGCCGGGCGGAATTCAATATCTACCATGATCCGGAAGCGGCCAAGATCGTATTTGGCTCCGGTGCGAAAGTTGTCATGTGCGGCCTGGAAGTCTGCTATTCGGCAAGTATCCTGTTCACGGAAATCGAAGAATTCAAGGGACAGGGAAAGATCTCCGATATGTTCTACGGACTCATGAAGTTCTACAGCGGCTATGCGATCCGCAAAGGCTGGGACAGAACGGCGATCTTCGATGCCACAACGATCATCTGGCTCCTGCATCCCGAGTATTTCGAAGTGAAGGAAATGGCCGTGGATGTGGAACTGAACGGCAAACATACACAGGGCATGACGGTATGTGACGAAGTCTGGCACGGAGACATCGTACCGGCAACGGTACTGCTTTCCGCAGACAGGGAAAAATACGTACAGGTCATCAGGGACGCCATCCATACGCTGGATGAACGCGCTGCCTGAATACAGACAAACAGGGAACCGGCATTGCCGGTTCCTTTTCGGTTTATCCTGTGGATTTTGAGTGGAAATTTGGAATCAGATACAGTATGAGATCGTGAAAACTGTTTTCAGAAAAAATTTGAGAAAGCGTTAAAAATACTGTTGACACAGTATGATCACGGTTCTATACTGATAAAGTATTTTTGAGTTGTACGGCCGTACAAAATGATATTCACGTATAGGGAAACGTGAAGGAGCTTTTAAAGCCCTTCCTGACAGGTAACATCTTCGGATGTTGTTTTTTTATTATTTTGGAGGTCTGTATGAGCAAGATCATCTTTGTGACTGGCGGAGTGGTATCCGGCCTTGGAAAAGGCGTCACAGCAGCATCTCTGGGAAGACTGCTGAAGGCAAGAGGCCTGAAAGTAGCTTCGCAGAAACTCGATCCATACATCAACGTCGATCCGGGAACGATGTCCCCTTATCAGCACGGGGAAGTATATGTGACGGAAGACGGCGCAGAAACAGATCTGGATCTGGGTCATTATGAAAGGTTCATTGACGAAGACCTGAATCGTTATTCAAACCTGACGACCGGACGGGTCTACTGGAATGTCCTGAACAAGGAGCGCAGGGGTGAATACCTCGGGAAAACCGTACAGGTCATTCCGCATATTACGGATGAGATCAAAAAGTTCATTTACGCGGCGCTTGAGCACGATGATCCGGATGTGCTGATCTGCGAGATCGGCGGTACGGTCTGCGATATCGAAAGCCAGCCGTTCCTGGAAGCGATCCGGCAGATCGGCCTGGAAAAAGGCAGGGAAAATGTGCTGTACATCCATGTGACGCTGGTTCCCTATCTGGAGTGTTCCAAAGAACACAAAAGCAAGCCGACCCAGCATTCTGTCAAGACCCTGCAGGGCCTTGGGATCAATCCCGATATCCTGGTGCTGCGGTGCGGCCATGCGCTGGAAAAGGATATCCTGGATAAG
>CADBPK010000108.1 GCA_902796465.1 uncultured Erysipelotrichaceae bacterium
TCGAGAAGATCGTCAAGAACGTTCGCCCGATCTCTTCCGGTCCGGCAGCAGACAACGTAATCTTCCTGTCAGCTGATGCGTTCGGCGTACTGCCGCCTGTATCCATCCTGACCCCGGAACAGACACAGTATTACTTCCTTTCCGGATTTACCGCCAAGCTTGCCGGAACAGAAAGAGGCATTACGGAACCTACGCCGACATTCAGCGCATGCTTCGGACAGGCTTTCCTCGAACTGCATCCGACAAAATACGGTGAAGAACTCGTTAAGAGAATGCAGCAGAGCGGTGCGAAGGCATATCTCGTCAACACAGGCTGGAACGGAACAGGCAAGCGTATTTCCATTAAGGATACCCGCGGTATTATTGATGCAATTCTTGACGGTGAAGTCTTGAAAGCACCGACAAAGAAGATTCCGTATTTCAATTTCGAAGTTCCGACTGAACTGCCGGGTGTAGATCCTGCGATCCTTGATCCGCGTGACACATACGCAGATGCAAATGAATGGGAAGAAAAGGCAAAAGATCTGGCTGGAAGATTTATCAAGAACTTCCATAAATATGAGACAAATGCTGTCGGCAAAGCTCTTGTCGCTGCAGGTCCGCATCTCGAAGAAGAATAAGGATTCAAACGATATCATCGCGCATGATATCGTTTTTTTTATGGATAATTCCTCTTTCAGGCGAATAAGACATTTGGAGACATCTTATGTCTTGTCAGGGGGAGGAAACATAAATGATACGTTTAGTGAGAAAAGCCGGTTTATTTCTGCTGGCTTTGCTGTGCACTTGCTGCAGTACTCTGATACCGGTTTTTGCGGAAACCGTAACGGACAACGGAGCGACAAACTATACGCCGAACAGAGGTAATCACGGTCTGCCGCTTCATTACAAAACGGTAGGCAGCACACCCGCCTACTGTCTGGAAAAAGACGTTACGGTCGTTATCGGCTCAGATGTTTACAGCAGGATCTCTTTCGATGATTTCAGCGCACGTCTTGACAGCGGCAAAAAACTGTCCGACAGCGAGAAGACCAGGATAGCGGAGATCGCATATTTCGGATATGGGTACGGAAACAGAACTTCGAAGGCCTATTATGCGGCAGCTCAGGATCTGATCTGGCAGGTTACCGAAGGCGGCGGAGCGTTTTTCTCCGGCGTGGATGCAGAGAAGCAAAAGATTGAAGAAAGCATTAATGCATATAAAACGCCGCATGACCTGCATATTCTGAGAGGACAGGAAGAAACCGGAACATCCGGCAGAAAAGCTTCCGCACAGGTCCCGGTCGGCGCCATTGTGAAAATCGAGGATCGGTCAGGCCAGCTGAAAAACAGTAAGATCTCTTCGCTGCCGTCCAATCTTTCCTTATGTGATAAAAACGGTAAAGTCATTTCCGCATCCGATGCAGATCTGTCCGGAAACCAGTTCTATGTCAAAGTGACCGGAACGGGAAAGGGTACCATCCAGGTCAGAAAGAAAGCAGATGCCGGAAGCCGCCCTTGCTTCATAACCACATCGGGAAATGATCAGAAGATGTATGTAAGAGGTTATGTTTCAGGCCTTGATCCGATCATTGGCGAAGCCGAGATCACCGGTGTTCTGATCGATATCAAGATCCGCAAGGAAGATACATCGGGAAATGTGCTTTCAGGTGCGGAAATGGAATTGCTGGATACGAAAGGGAATGTTAAGGATACATGGACCAGCAGCGAAAAAGAACATGTCGTAAAAGGACTGATTCTGGATGAAACATATACAATCCGTGAAAAAAATACCCCTGCAGGTTTCTATTACTTCGGGGATATCAAAATCAAGGCGGAGGAGAATAAACTGTACATCGTCAAAGATGATGAGATTCATTATGAGATCATAAAGATCAACGACAAGGGAAATCCCGTGAAAAACGCTGAGCTGGCGCTCTATGATGAAACGGAAGGGCACAAACTGGTGGACATGGATCAGAACCCATGGCTGACAGACGGCACAGCCAAAGACATATCAAAATATGTTCGGGCTGGACATAACTATAAAGTTGAAGAAAGCGATGTACCGTCAAAATACTATCTTTCGGAGAATATGTTTTTCACTGTTCCGGAGAAAAAACCGGACGGTGATCAGACGATAACCATCACAATTCAGGACAACACGATCAATTATCAGCTGGCTAAAACAGACCAGGACGGAAAACCACTTGCCGGGGCACGTCTTGTTGTCAGGGATCTGTCAGATGATGAAGATCCGGGAAGAACGATCATTGACTGGCTGTCGACTGAGCAGCCGCTCTCTGTAAATCGTTTTGAAAGAGGACATACCTATGAAATAGAAGAAACGGAAACACCTGCACATTACTATACATCCCAAAAGAAAAGTTTTACGGTTCCGGAAACAGGAAACGCTGATCCGGTCAAAGTTACATTTGAAAATGAGCGGATCGTCGTAAGTTTTATCAAGAAAGACGGAGAAACCGGAAAGCCGGTCCCGGGTGCATCTTTTGAACTGTATGACATTACGGACGGCGGAAAAAGACAGCTGTGTGATGCATGGAACAGTACGGATCAGCCGCATCTGTGCGAAGATCTGGAAAAGAATCATACATACAGTCTTGAAGAAATCAGTGCTCCGGCCGGATATTACAAGGCACCTGATCAAGTTTTTACAATTCCTGAAAACAAGCCGCAGGAAGATCTGGAGGTTATCTCCGTCAATTATCCTGTTAAGGCGGAAGTCCGGAAAAAGGATGATTCCGGAAAACCATTGGAAGGTGCTGTCATGGAACTGCGGGAAAAAGGAAACGAAAAGATATTGGATATATGGACAACAGACGTTACCGGCGCGCACGATATCTCCGCATTCCTAAGCAGCGGCAAAACCTATGTGGTGACTGAAAAGGAAGTCGTTGCCGGGTATTACAAGTCCGTTGAAAAAGAGTTTACCACCGAAGAGGTAATGGATCATCCTTCGGAAATGATCACAGTGGAGATGGTCGATGAAGCTATACAGATGCAGGTAATTAAAAAAGATGAGTCCGGAAATCTTCTGGAAAACGCGCATATTGTCCTTACAGACAAAACGACAGGAGAAACGGCAGATGAGTGGGATACTGTTACGGAAGCACATGATATTTCCGGAAGTGTGATTTCCGGACACACATATGTTCTGCGGGAAACGGAATGTGTCAAAGGTCATTACATCGCAGCTGAGCAGGAATTCCGGGTGGATGATTACGGAAGCGGTCAGGGTATGATCACGCTTGAGATGATCGATGAAACAATACGTATCAAAGTCAGAAAGGTGGATGAAAGCGGGAACCTTCTGGAAGATGCACATCTTGTACTGATTGATGCTGATACCGGAGAGACAGCAGATGAATGGGATACGGTAAAGGAAGAACATGATATCTCAGACGTGGTAGTTCCGGAAAAAACATATATACTGCGTGAGACAGAATGCGTCGGGGGATACTATATCAGCGATGACATCACGTTTACAGTAGATAAGAATCATCAGGATCAGGAGATCAGGATCATAGAAATGACAGATGAGACGATCTGTTACGAGATACTGAAAGTCAACGAAAAAAATGAGCCGATTGAAGGCGCACATCTCTCTCTGAAAGATCTGACAGATGGCACAGAAACAGGCACCTGGATAACGGGAAAGGAACCGATTCCGCTGAAAGGTATTCTGCGGGCAGGCCATGCATATGAATTGACGGAAACCGATCATCCGGAAGGGGTGCATCCATCCGCGGCTGTACAATTTACCGTTCCTGAAAAAGGAACAGTGGAGACCGTGACGATCAAAATGATCGATTCCGCTACAGGGATCCATGTCCGCAAAGTGGATGATGCAGGAAATCCGGTAGTTAATGCCAGACTTGAAATACAGGATCTCAGCGGGAATGTGATCTATGCATTCAATACGGATGAAAACAGGAAGGGAATCGATATATCTGAGTTTGTTAAAGGAAACGAGACATATATCCTGCATGAAGCAGGGGTGCCTGATGGCTACAGCAAAGCGGAAGATATTCGTTTTACAGTAACGGGTACAGAAAAGAAACCTCAGGTGATCATCATGACGGATATCCGGATTCCGATCAAAGTCAAAACTGTGGAAACAGGAGATCCGGGTGTTCTGCGTTACGTTGTTTACTTGTTCACTGCTGTCTTCTCATCACTTGCGGCAGTCTTTATCCGTCTGAAAATTCACTGATCACATAAGGCTCACAGGTTGTCAATATGCCGGATTAGATGTAAAGTAACGAAGAGGTGACAACGATGAGCATAACGAAAGATATTTCTCCGGTACAGCTGGAGCAGATGCGAAATGACTATCTGGAAAACGAGAAAGCACGCATTGTCAGAAACGCATTGACGAAAAATGATATCGGTACCATCAGCTGTGATTTTGTGGCAGCAAGGGCAAATCCTTATATCTTTTCCATAGATATTGAGACAATGCCGGTCACAAATCAGAAGGCATCCGGAAGATGCTGGATCTTTTCCGCACTGAATGTACTGCGTGAGATCATTGCAAAGAAATACCAGATCAAGGAATTCGAACTGTCACAGAATTACGTTGCTTTCTATGACAAACTTGAGAAAGTCAATTTCTATCTCGAGGCAGTTCTGCAGGAGTCAAAGATTGCTTCCATGCATGATGAGACCATACGTTTCCTGATGGAAACAGCTGTCGGCGACGGCGGTCAGTGGGACATGTTTGTCAGCCTGGTCAAGAAATACGGAATCTGCCCGAAAGCAGCCATGCCGGAAACGTATCAGTCTTCTCATACGAGAGGCATGAACGCGCTGATCAACCAGAGACTGCACCGGTTTACCGCAGAAGTATTCAAACTGAAGGACAGCGGGACCGATGAAGAGCTTGGGAAACTGAAAGAAGAATGTCTGAAGGAATGTTACGGACTGATATGTTCCTGTTTTGGAATGCCGCCGGAAAGCTTTGCATTTGAATACCGGGATAAAGACGGCAAATACCACTGCGAACAGAATGTCAGGCCGCAGGATTTCTATGAAAAATATCTGGGAACGGATATGGACGAATATGTCGGTATTATCAATGGTCCGACAGCCGATAAGCCTTTCTGGAAGATGTATACCGTAAAATATCTGGGCAATGTGATCGGCGGCAATCCTGTATCATTTCTGAATCTTCCTATGGACAGATTCAAGGAACTGATCCTGGACCAGCTGAAAGCAGGTGAACTTGTATGGTTCGGATGCGACTGCGGAAAAGACGGTGACAGGAAAACAGGTTTGTGGGATGACAGACAGTTCCGGTATGAAGAAACTTTTGACATGAATCTGGATATGAGCAAAGAAGACATGCTGGATACAAGACACAGCGCGATGAATCACGCTATGGTACTGACCGGCGTCAATCTGGAAAACGACCGTCCGACAAGATGGAAGATCGAAAACTCATGGGGAGAGGAACCCGGAAACAAAGGATATTTTATCTGCAGCGATACATGGTTTGACAGATATGTTTACGAAGCAGTCGTCCACAGGAAATATCTTTCCGAAAAAGAACTGGCTATACTGCAGGAGACACCGCATATGCTGGAGCCATGGGATCCGTTCGGATCACTTGCTGATTAAGGGATACATTCATGTATCCTTTTTTTGAGGTTTTTCCTATGTTACAATACTATGCGGGTGATTTTTTATGAAGATAGGTGTAATCTCTCTTGGATGTGCTAAAAATCTGGTCGATACAGAATATCTGCTCGGCCTTTTAAAAGCAAACGGTCAGGAACTGGTCCGGCGCTATCAGGATGCGGATGCAGTAATCATAAATACATGCGGTTTCATTGAAAGTGCCAAAAGTGAAGCAATCAGCACAATTCTTGATGCGGCTGATCTGAAACAGGGCAGACTGCAGAAACTGATCGTGATGGGATGCCTGTCACAAAGGTATAAACCACAGCTCGAACAGGAACTTCCTGAAGTTGACCGTTTCATATCGATCGATGAATATGGAAATCTTTCGGGTATTCTTACGGAAGTACTCGGTGTCAGGATTACCGGTGCCTACGGAAAGACCCCGCGTATCCTGTCCGGTAAACCCTGGATGGCTTATCTGCGGATTGCGGACGGATGCGACAACCGGTGCAGTTACTGTGCGATTCCTCTGATCAGGGGACCGCTGCGTTCTTTTGCGGAAGATGATCTGGTGGCAGAAGCACAGCGCCTTGCTGAAAGCGGTGTGAAAGAACTTAATCTTATCTCCCAGGACAGTTCCCGTTACGGATATGATCTTGACGGCCGTCTGCATCTTTCCGGTCTGCTGAAAAGACTGGACAAGATCGAAGGATTTGAATGGATCCGTATCCTGTATCTGTATCCGGATGAGATTCCGGACGATCTGATCGACACGATTAAAAACAGCAGGCATATTCTTCCTTATTTTGATATTCCCGTACA
>CADBPK010000109.1 GCA_902796465.1 uncultured Erysipelotrichaceae bacterium
GCGGCACTGGATGACAGGCTGAATGAGATCGGATACATCGTGCCCGGACTCGGCGATGCCGGTGACAGGATCTTCGGTACAAAATAATGATCAGATTTCTTATAAAAGCGTTTATTTACATCGTTTCACTCGCAGTCAGCTGGTACGCGATGCAGGCATGGGATTACGAAAAAGTTCTGAAAAAGGGGCATGTACAGCAGGCGCAGGTTCTGTATTTTATGCTTATGATTGCACTCGCGTATCTTGTTTCTCAGTTTTTTATCGGTTTTATTTATCCGCTTACCATCTGAATCAGAAAGAAGGTGAGGTTTTTCCTTGCTTTTGTGATAGTATATTTTAGTCATGGCACGTAAAACAAAAGGTCAACAAGCTGTAAATAAAAGTGTATGGACATGGCTTGCAGTCATTGCTGCATCCGGTCTGTTCTATTTGATATTAAGCCGGTTCATGATGTTTCCGGAACGGTTCAGGCTGCCTCTTCTTTTCGGCCTGGTTATGGTCGATCTGGTTGCCGGCTTTTTTTCCGTTTTCAACAAAGGAAAGAAAGCTGTCCCGGTCATAAATATTATTTTGTCAGTATGTATGATTGGCGGGTCTCTCTATCTGCCGATTCTGGAACGC
The DNA here is from genome assembly GCA_902796465.1 of uncultured Erysipelotrichaceae bacterium. Lineage (GTDB taxonomy): Bacteria > Bacillota_I > Bacilli_A > Erysipelotrichales > Erysipelotrichaceae > Bulleidia. The sequence continues at coordinate 622 of CADBPK010000109.1, forward strand.
AAAATGGTAGGCGTTTTCCGGAATGAAGAAGAGGATCCGGAACCGACATATACAACATACAGCCTGTATGCATTCACAAAAGAGTATAAGGAAGCACATCCTGATATTCTGGAAGCATCTGTCATAAAAGGACAATATACCCATGTATATAAGTATGCCGGAGCGGGTTTCCTGATCCAGAACGCTTCTGATTATGAAGGACAGATGTATGTTCTTTCGGAAATCAGCAACTCCCTTCAGACAGTCGATCTCTGGACGATAACAAAAATGAGTGTAAAAGAACAGATAGAAGCTTTTTATAGCGGTGAAGCTGATCTGGTGATCATCAATGATGCGCATATACCGGATATTGAAAAAATGCCGGGATGTGGATCGTTCCGTACCGATACAGTTGCCCTGTATACTGTAAAAGAAGAAATCGTACTCAGGAACCGTGCACCGCAGCCGGAAAAAGATATCCTGACTGAGCCGTTCACCGTGCTTGTGACAGGAAATGATACCAGAAGCCTTACACTGACCCAATATGGCAGAACAGATGTGAATATTTTAGCAGTTGTAGACCCGGTCAATTATCAGGTGATCATCGTATCACTGCCGCGAGATGGTTACATCTATAATCCGAAGCTGAAGGGATATGATAAACTGACACATCTTGGTATCAATGGTGTGCGTAACAGTATGAAAGGAATTTCAGATTGTTTTGATATTCCGATGGATTATTATATGGCAGTCAATTTCCGCACCTTTGAGATCATTGTCAATGAAATCGGCGGGGTGGATATCGATAATCCGTATTCTTTTTCAACAAGTGCAGATGCCGGTATGGTGACGCGGTTTGAAAAAGGACCGCTTCATCTGGACGGGGAAGAAGCTCTTGCTTATGTACGCGAACGCCAGAATCTGATCAACGGCGACTTCGGCAGAAATGAGCATCAGGCTATTGTCCTGAAAGCTATTCTTGAAAAAGTGACTAGCCCGGTCATGTTAACAAAGATCGACAGTCTTCTCACAGCACTGGAGGGACAGTTCCTGACAACGCTGGATTCCCGGAAGATCTATAAGCTTGCGGGCAATACGCTGGACCATGAAGGCGGATGGAATATTATCCAGTATCATCTTGACGGTATCGGGGAAGAAGCAGAAACTGCATCGATTCCCGGCATGCGTCTGTATGTGGCGTGGTTTGTCAAACCGCAGGCTGTGATGTTAATTACAGAAATGAAGAAAGTATTGAACGGTGAGATCGTAAAACAGGAAGAACTGCCGCTTTACGAAGGTATTCCGTTTGACCCGGATGAATATAAACGGGAAAATGAGTATAATAATAACAGTGTAGAAAGTGAAACAGCTGAAGAGGAACCAGAAAATGAATAAAAAAGAAATACCGTTCAGTCCGCCCGATATATCAGAGCTTGAGATCAGTGAAGTGGCTGATGCCATGCGCTCGGGCTGGATTACGACCGGACCGCGTACAAAAGAACTGGAAAAACGGCTGTCGGAATATGTACATACAAATAAAACTGTCTGCCTGAATTCTGCGACGGCGGCGGAAGAAATGAACCTGCATGTATTGGGCATCGGGGAAGGTGATGAAGTTATCGTTCCCGCATATACCTATACTGCATCAGCTTCTGCTGTGATCCATGTCGGCGCTACACCGGTATTCGTAGATTCGCAGAAAGACGGTGATCCGCTGACACATTCTCCTGAAATGGATTATGAAGCAGTGGAAAAGGCAATCAATGAACGCACCAAAGCGATCATTCCCGTGGATATCGGCGGGATTATGTGTGATTACGATAAACTATTTGAGATTGCGGAAAAGAAGAAATACCTGTTCCGGCCATCCAATGAGATCCAGAAGCTGTATGGACGTATCGTTATTATTGCAGATGCGGCACATGCTTTAGGCGCGAAGAGAAAAGGGAAGATGGCAGGTGAAGAAGCAGATATGACTTCTTTCTCCTTCCATGCTGTCAAGAATTTCACGACAGCCGAAGGCGGTGCTTCCACCTGGCGTTATGTGGAAGGGCTGGATGAAGAAGTGCTGTACCATCAGTTCCAGCTGCTTTCCCTGCATGGTCAGTCCAAGGATGCCCTGGCAAAAACGCAGATTGGCGCATGGGAATATGATATTATTGGTCCGTGGTATAAATGCAATATGACAGATATCACAGCTGCAATCGGACTTCGCCAGCTGGACCGTTATCCCGGCCTTCTGGAAAGAAGAAGAGAGATCATTGGAAAATATGATGCGGTGATGGATGAGCTGGGTGTTTCCCATCTGATTCATTACGGACCGGACTGGAAGAGTTCCGGACACCTGTATCTGATCCGGATTCCCGGCATCAGCGAGGAGAAAAGAAACGAGATCATCATCAAACTGGCAGAACGCGGTGTAGCATGCAACGTACACTATAAGCCTCTGCCGATGATGACGGCATATAAGAAACTGGGCTGGGATATTAAAGATTTCCCGAATGCCTATGACTACTATCATAATCTGATCACTCTGCCGCTTCATACGAAGCTCAGTGATGAAGATGTTGAATACGTTATTGAGAACTGCAGGGAAGTATTCAAAGATTATCTGAAATAAGGAAGGCTCTGCGATGCTGAAAAAATGGGAACAGCTGCCAAAGGAAATGCAGGTTCCGGAAGTGAAGGAATATTATGATATTCTTTCACGGAAGAAGGGGAGCCTTCTTTTCAAGCGCGCTTTTGACATCGTCGGCGGTACCGCTTTGCTGGTGCTGATCTCACCGGTGCTGGCTGTGATCGCAGTACGGATCGTACAGGAATCCGGCAGTCCGGTCATGTTTCGTCAGGAGAGAATCACGCAGTACGGCAAATCCTTCAGGATCCATAAATTCCGCACTATGCGGAACGACAACTCCGGCACCCAGATCACGACTGATGCGGATTCCCGTGTCACGAAGATCGGGGAGACCCTGCGGAAATACAGGCTGGATGAGCTGCCGCAGCTGCTGGATATCATTTCCGGAAATATGAGCTTTGTGGGCACACGTCCGGAAGTGCCGGAATTTGTCAGCCAGTATACCGATGAGATGAAAGCAACATTGCTTCTGCCTGCCGGTGTGACGAGCGAAGCCAGCATCCAGTACAAGGATGAGGCGGAACTGCTGAAGAATGTAAAGGATGAAGATGTCCATGCATTCTATGTGGAGAAGATCCTGCCGGAAAAGATGAAGTACAATCTGCAGTCGATCCGGAACTTCTCCTGCTGGAATGACTGGAAGACGATGCTGAAGACAGTCGGAATTGTCGCAAAATAAGGGTTACCAAATAAACCTGGGGAAAGCTCAATCTGACCCGGGGACAAATTTGGGGTCTTAAAAGAAAAGAAGGCAATGAATTCA
>CADBPK010000110.1 GCA_902796465.1 uncultured Erysipelotrichaceae bacterium
ATCGATTACTCCATCTGTGTCATCGTTATGGCTATCCTGACAGCTGTATACGTCATCGTCGGCGGATACATGGCTACCGCGATCAATGATTTCATCCAGGGTATTATTATGCTGTTCGGCATCTGTGCCGTTATATTCGCTGTTCTGAACAGTCAGGGCGGTTTCCTGGCAGCGCTGGACGGACTCGGAAATGTCGTGGATGAATCCGTATCCACAACGCCCGGTATATTCAATTCCTTCTTCGGACCGGACCCGATCAACCTGTTCTTTGTCGTCATCCTGACATCTCTCGGCACATGGGGCCTGCCGCAGATGGTCCAGAAGTTCTATGCGATCAAGAGTGAAAAATCCATCTCCACAGGCACGATCGTTTCCACAGCATTCGCATTCATCGTTGCCGGCGGCTGTTACTTCCTCGGCGGATTCGGACGTCTGTTCTCCGCAAATATCGATATCGCTGCAAACGGTTATGACTCTGTTATCCCGACCATGCTGTCAGGACTGCCGGATATTCTGATCGCCATCGTAGTGATCCTGGTATTATCCGCTTCCATGTCTACACTGTCTTCACTTGTTCTGACATCCAGCTCCACCCTGACTCTTGACCTCATCAAGGATCATTTTGTCAAGGATATGGATGAAAAGAAACAGGTCAGAGTCATGCAGGCCCTCATCGTCGTATTCGTCGCAATTTCCGTCGTACTGGCGATCATTCAGTACAAATCCAGCGTTACGTTCATTGCCCAGCTCATGGGTGTTTCCTGGGGTGCTCTGGCAGGTGCTTTCCTCGCTCCGTTCCTGTACGGTCTGTACTGGAAAGGCGTCACCAAAGCTGCCTGCACCGTGAACTTCCTGTTCTCGACAATTGTTATGCTGGCAAATATCTTTGTCCGCAGTTCATTCCCGAAGCTTTTCCAGTCACCGATCAATGCCGGTGCCGCATGCATGCTGATAGGATTGATCATTGTTCCTGCTGTTTCATTATTTACCGCTAAACCTGATAAGGATGTTGTTGAAGATGCATTTGCCTGCTATGAGGAGAAAGTACTCGTTCCGCAGAGCAGCGCGCTGGGAGAAGAAAAAGAAGCTTAATATGAACGGTATCATTGACTTCCACACACATACTTTTCCTGATCACATGGCCGCAAAGACAGTGGATCATCTGAAATCGTTCTCCCACACGCCGGCATATACGGATGGCACAAACGCCGGTCTTCTGCGCAAGATGAAAGAAGCAGGTATTGAAAGATCCGTGATCCTGCCGGTCGCAACAAAACCGTCCCAGGTCAGAACCATCAACAGGACCGCTGCCGAAGTCAACAGACAGTACAAGGATCAGGGACTGATCTCCTTTGCCGGCATGCATCCGGATTATGAAGACTGGGAAGAGGAAATGCACAGAATAAAGGAAAACGGCATAGCCGGCATCAAGATCCATCCTGTCTACCAGGGCGTGGATATTGATGATCCGCGCTTTATCCGCATTCTGAAGTGTGCAAAAGAACTTGACCTGATTGTTGTTACCCACGCCGGCAAAGATATCGGACTTCCCGGTATCGAGCACTGCTCCCCGGCTATGTGCAGAAATGCGCTGGATCAGACCGGACCATTCAAATTTGTTCTTGCCCATATGGGAGGATGGAAAAACTGGGATGAAGTACCACATTATTTCAAAGATACAGGGGTTTATGTGGATACATCCTTCTCGGCAGATCATTTTGAAAGAGCTGATGATCATTGGTCGGAAGAAGATTCCCGGATGCTTTCCGCAGAAGGGTATATGAAGATCATCCGCGAGATTGGGGCAGAATATGTTCTCTTCGGCACGGACAGTCCGTGGGGAGAACAGAAGAAAACAGTGACATTTATCAATGACCTGCCTTTAAATAATGATGAAAAAGAAATGATCTTCAGACATAATGCAGAACGACTCATTTTCGAAAAAAAACATGCATGAAAATATGCATGTTTTTTTTCTGAACATGCTTTCAAATCATGCTATGATGGAAGCAGGAGGAAACACCATGAGTAAGTTTTCAAAAATCATAATTGCCGGCATATTGGCTTTTTCGCTGGCAGCGTGCTCCGGATCAGGTTCCGGCGGTTCCGGTGGTTCTGAAGGCGGTTCTTCATTGTTCAAAGCAGGAACATATGAAGCTGAAGCTGACGGATACCAGGGAGACGGTAAACCGGTCCACGTCAAAGTGACGTTCTCAGACAGTGCGATCGAATCCATCGAATACACTGCTGACTATGAAACACCGACAGTCGGCGGTGCTGCTCTGCCTAAACTCGTAGACTCTGTTATTGCAGCACAGTCCACGAATATCGACGGCCAGACCGGTGCTACATTTACTTCCGAAGCATTCTTCGCGGCAGTCAATGACACAATTAAACAGGCAGGCGCAGATCCGGCTTCACTCCAGCCGAAGGAAGGATCTTCCGCTCCTGCTGAAAATATCGAAGAAACCTGTGATGTAGTTGTTGCCGGGGCAGGCGGTGCAGGTCTTACAGCTGCCATTACAGCAGCACAGAACGGCAAAAAGGTCATCGTTCTCGAAAAAGCTTCCGTCCCGGGCGGAAACTCCAGTTACGCAACAGGAGGAATGAACGCTGCCGAGACGCATTACCAAAAGGAACAGAATAAAGAAGATTCTGTTGAAATCTACTACGAAGATACAATGAAAGGCGGTCATAATCTCAATAATCCCGATCTCGTCAGGACGCTTGCAGAAAACTCCTCAGAAGCAATTGACTGGCTGGACAGCATTGGAGCTCCATTGCCTAATATAGGTAAAGCCGGAGGGGCAAGGAAAGCAAGACAACATCGTCCGACAGATAATGGTGATAAGGATGGCAGTGTTATATCAGTGGGTTCATTCCTTGTCGAGAAAATGTCCGCTAAAGCAGATGAACTTGGTATCCAGATCATCACTGAAGCGAAAGTTGACAAGATCATTATGGAAGACGGAAAAGCAGTCGGTCTTCACGCAGTCGGAAAAGATGGAAATGAGATAATTATCCACGCCAACGCTGTTATAATAACCACCGGCGGTTTCGGTTCCAATCCCGATCTGATCAAAAAGTATCGTCCGGATCTCGAAGGTTATGTCTCCACAAACGCCCCATCCGTTACAGGTGACGCGATTGCTTTCCTGGAAGAAGTTGGTGCGGATTTCGTAGACCTTGAACAGATCCAGGTCCATCCGACAGTAATTCAGACAGACGGCGCTCTGATCTCCGAGTCACTCCGCGGTGATGGTGCGATTCTCCTGAACAAAGAAGGAAAAAGATTCTGTAATGAACTTGAAACACGTGATTTCGTTTCTGAGCAAATCTTCAATCAGCCTGATAAATATGCGTGGATCGTTGTTGATGAGAATATGCTAAACAAATCAAAGGTCATAAAAAAGTATATTGACAAAGGCTATATGATCAAGTGTGATTCGGTCGCAGATCTCGCTGCATTGATCGGTTGTGATGAAGCGGCAGTTAAGGAATCACTTGATAAGTGGGCAAGTTACTGCGCATTAGTTAATGAAGAGAAAGGTTTTTATTCAGTAAATGATTCTGAATTCGGAAGAACAGAAACTGTTGAAGATGAAATGAAAACTGACATGACATCTCTTCCTTTATATGCAGCACAGATTTCTCCAGGTATCCATCACTGCATGGGCGGTGTCAAGATCAACACCAACGCTGAAGTCATCGGCAAAGACGGAAATCCGATCCCAGGTCTCTTCGCAGCAGGCGAAGTAACCGGCGGTGTACACGGCGGCAACCGTCTCGGCGGTAACGCAGTCGCTGACTTCGTCGTATTCGGCCGTATCGCTGGTGCCAGCGCTTCCAAATAATATTCTCAATAAAGAGGTTGTTCCATGGTTATGCGAATCGTGAGGCACAGCCTCTTTTTTCTTTTATAATAATTGTTAGATAGCGGAGGTAATTATGTTAGTACTGAAGACTGCCAATCTGGAAGATTCCACAAAGGAATATGCCTTTATGAAAGATATGCCGGCTGATGAAAACGGCATGAAGAATCCCTGGGCAGGATGTTCCGAAGAAGAATTCACAAATAAAGCACTGCCGGAAATGATCGCATTTTCAGAAGGAAGAGACCTTCCGGATGACTATGTGCCGGAAACATTTTTCTTCCTCTGGAAAGATGATGAGGTGATCGGTCATTACCGTGTCAGACATTACCTCAACAACCAACTGCGCAGCGGTGCCGGACATATCGGATATTTCATTAAAAAAGAGTACCGTGATCAGGGATACGGCACAGAAGGTATGAAAATGCTGCTGGAAAAAGCAGAAGAACTGATCAGGGAGAAGGAATTCCATCTCCGGGTCAGGAAGGATAATCCAGCTTCGCTGCGCGTCATCATGAAAAACGGCGGCAGAATTATTTCAGAAGACAACAAGTATTACTTTATCCGCATACCGATCGCAGGAAGAAGGTAAAACAGAATGAACTTACAATTCAATGAAAAAATAAAGGAAATACCGATCACGGATATCGAAGGAATCCGGATCGGCCATGCGCAGGATGAAGAAGGCGGAACAGGCTGTACGGTATTCATTGCCGATAAGGGCGCTCCGTGCGGCTTGGATGTCCGGGGCGGCGGTCCGGCTTCACGTGAAAGCGAACTGCTGAAACCGACTGCCAACGCAGACGTGATTCACGCAGTCCTGCTCAGCGGCGGCAGTGCGTTCGGCCTGGACGCTGCCGGCGGCGTTATGCGGTACCTGGAAGAACATGAGATCGGTTTCGCGGTAGGGAATATACGTGTGCCTCTCGTATGCCAGTCGGATATATTTGATCTGATGACAGCGGATCCGCACGCAAGACCTGATCAGAAAATGGGATATGAAGCCTGTGTGAATGCAGAGAAGGGAAACTATCGCGACGGCAATTACGGTGTCGGTAATGGCGCAACAGGCGGAAAACTCCTCGGAATGGATTTCTGTATGAAAACAGGCGTGGGAAGTTACGCCGTACAGGCAGGCGATCTCAAAGTCGGTGCTGTTGTCGTTGTAAATGCGTTAGGGGATGTCTATGACTGGAAGAACGGCAGGGAAGTCGCAGGCCTTCTGGATCCTTCAAAAAAACATCTGATTTCTTCGGCGGATCTCTTCTATGCTTCTGCGTATCAGGAACCGGAGGCGGCTGGGAATACAACACTAGCCATTATCCTGACAAACGCAAAGCTGAATAAGACACAGCTCATTAAAACCGCTTCCCTGGCACATAACGGACTGGCAAGGGCGATCCGTCCCGTCCATACATCCGCGGATGGCGACAGCATCTATGCCATGTCACTCGGAGATGTGGAAAGCACATCCGACCTGGTCGGGACACTGGCGGCGGATGTTCTCAGTGAAGCTGTCCTGAAAGCTGTGTACAGCGCTGAAAGCAAATACGGATTCCCGTCCGTTCACGAAATTGAATAAA
>CADBPK010000111.1 GCA_902796465.1 uncultured Erysipelotrichaceae bacterium
GGATTGCTGGATGCGGAAAGAGATTCTTGAACAACAGCAGCCGGTCGTATTCCGGGCGATGTACAATGCCCTGAAGGATAACAGGGTCGCCAACGCATATCTGTTCACCGGACCGGAAACACCCGCAAAAAAAGACGCTGCCGTATTATTCGCGCAGAGTCTTTTATGCACGGAAGGAAATGTATTTGGCTGTGAGTCATGCAATATCTGTTCGCGGATACAGGAGAACATCCATCCGGATGTGATCATCCTGGACGGGAAGGAAAAGGCTGTTTCCAAGAATGATGTGGATGATATCCAGAGCCGCTTTTCCAAGACTGCCCTGGAAGGGGGAAACGGACGGAAAGTCTATATCATCCTGAATCTGGAGAATGCCAGCCCGGCCGCAATGAACAGCCTGCTGAAATTCCTGGAGGAACCGGCATCCGGCGTGACGGCGGTTCTGACCACGGACAACCTGAGCCGGATCCTGCCGACGATCATTTCGCGGTGTACGGTACTGCCGTTCCGCCCGATGAAACAGGAAGACCGGTATGCGCTTGCCCTGCAGGCGGGGGTGCCGGAAGAAGATGCGTATTTTGTTTCATGTGTATGCACGGATCCTGCGGCGATGAAAGATGTGGCAGGAAGTGATATCTATGAAAGAGCACTGCGCATGTTCAGGCAGTATCTGAATCTTGAAGCACTGCGGGATGAACTGCTGATCGATTATGATATTTCCTGGCGTTTTAAGGAAAAGGAAAAGAATATTTCCCTTCTTTCCATATTTTTTACGTTGCTTACGGTATATGCCCGTGATGTGATTCTTCATGACGAAAAAGGTCCGTCATGGTATTATGATGCGGTGAGAAGTTCCGGCATGACGCCCGCCCGGTGTGCGGAGATCATCCGGATCGCATCAGAACAGAAAGATAAGTGCAGCAGATACAATGATCTGAACCTGGTCATGTATCAGGCTGTTTACAGATTGGAGGAACAACAGGATGAGCACAGCATTTGAAGATCTGAATCCTGCGGAAGAGCCCGTTGTATATAAATATACGATTCCCGTACGTTTCCGGAATGCCGGAAGACCGTATTCCTTCGGTTCATTTGAACCGGATTACAAAAAAGGGGAATGGGTCGTAGTTGAGACGGCACAGGGCGTGGAAATGGGTGTCTGCGAAGGCGATGCCCTGGAAATTGAAAAATACAGTTTCCCCATGCCGCAGAAACCGGTGATACGCCATGCGGGTGAAATGGATCATCAGAACTATAAGAACAACGAAAAGTACGAAAAAGAAGCGTTTGATGTCTGTCAGAAAGAGATCGCGGATCTCGGTCTGGACATGAACCTGTTAAGCGCCAAATATACGCTGGACCGTGCCAAGATCCTTTTTGTGTATCTGGCGGAACAGAGAGTTGATTTCCGTGAGCTTCTGAAACGGCTCGGGGCACAGCTCCACTGCCGGATCGAGTTAAGGCAGATCGGTGAAAGAGACAAAGCCAAGATGGTCGGCGGTATCGGCATGTGCGGCATGGAGTGCTGCTGCAGCAGATTCAAGAATCACTTTGATGTCATTTCCATCAATATGGCCAAGAACCAGCTGCTGGCACTGAATATTGAAAAGCTTTCCGGTATGTGCGGGAAGCTGATGTGCTGTCTGAAATATGAAGATCAGGATTATCAGGAGATGATCAAGGATCTGCCGAAGATGGGTTCACAGGTGGAATATGAAGGCGTGATCTACCGGATCACTTCCATGAATGTCATGAATAACCAGGCAAAACTGGAAAACCGCCAGGCGGCCGTATTCCTGACACTGGAAGATCTGAAGACAAAGACGATCTCCCGGAAAGGCGCAGTCATGCCGAAGAGACCGGAGGATGAGGAAAACCGTCCGGTACAGAAGAAAATCATTCACCTGAATGACCATCATGATTCCAGGGAACAGCAGAGAGCGAGACTGGATTATCTGCGCATGCCGGATGAAGATAAGAAGAACACGGCACAGAGAACGCAGAAACCGCAGGAAGACAAGCCGAGAAGAAACCGTGACCAGGAGCGCAGAGCATCCGGAAACAATAACCAGAACCGGAGAAACCAGAACCAGCGCCGTCCGCAGAGACCGCAGCCTGAAAAGCAGGAACCGGTAAAGAGAAATATTACGGTCAGGACATTCAGCCGCAAGAAGAAAGAAGAGGAAAAGGCGTGATCCGTCAGAAGTCATTCGAAAACGAAAGACCGACGCTGTACCTGGTGCCTACCCCGATCGGCAATTTGAGTGAAATGACGCCGAGAGCGATCGATGTTTTAAATGCGGTGGATGTGATCGCCTGCGAGGATACACGGACAAGCGGACAGCTTCTGAAGTATTTCGGCATCTCCAAACGTCTGATCTCCTATCAGAATTTCAATGAGGAGTCCAGTACGAAGGGGATCCTGAAGCTTTTGTCGCAGGGAAACCATGTGGCGCTGATCTCTGACGCGGGCTATCCGCTGATCAGCGACCCGGGACAGCGCATCGTGCTGGAAGCGAGCGCGGAAGGATACAATGTCGTTCCGATCTCCGGTGCCAATGCCATGCTGAATGCACTTGTGGCATCGGGCCTGATCGTGCAGCCTTTCCTGTTTGCGGGTTTTCTGCCTGCTTCCCAGAATGAACGCGTGAAAAAACTGCGGGAATACAAGAATTACCCGATGACGATCATATTCTATGAGGCACCGCACCGCATTTCCAAAATGATCCGGGACTGCTTCGAAGTACTCGGCGACAGGAAGTGCTGTATTGCCCGGGAAATTACCAAGAAACATGAGGAATTCCTGCGCGGCACCCTGAAGGAAATGATGGCGGAAACAGAAGGCCTGAAAGGGGAAATGGTGGTGATCATTGACGGAAACCGCGATGAACCCGAAAAGGATATCGATATGAGCGTCATCCTGAACATGGTCAGGGAATCGATGGAACAGGGAATGTCCAAATCCGACGCGGTAAAGGAAACCGCTAAGAAGACAGGACTCTCCAAGAACTATATTTACGAACTCGTGCATCACGAGAGTGAGAAAGGAATCTGCTGATGATATTATCCGGTGCATTCGGCGGTACAAAATCGCTGTTCTTCGCCCTTGCGGCAATCATGCCCGCGCTGTTCCTGATGGGCTATATCTACAGGATCGATTCCGTTGAGAGGGAACCGAGAGGGCTTCTGATGAAGCTTGTGGTCGGCGGACTTCTGTCAGCGCTGGGCGCAATGATCCTGGAAACTGTCCTGGAACCCGCGCTGGATGTGGTTCTTGACAGCGTCAGCGCATCTTCCGTGATCAGCGGCATAGCTGTGGCGACGATGGTAGCCATTTCAGAAGAGGGCTGCAAATTCTTCTTCCTGAAGAAATTCTCCTGGAATCATCCGGAATTCAA
>CADBPK010000112.1 GCA_902796465.1 uncultured Erysipelotrichaceae bacterium
ATCTTGTGCCGCAGTTTGCTATGGCAAGGGATTTTCTTGATTCTTTTCACATCAAATGGGTAGAGATGCAGGATATTGAAGCAGATGATCTTATCGGCACGATGTCGAAACAATGTCCTGACTATGAAACTGTTATCCTGACGAGTGACCGTGACCTGCTGCAGCTGATCGATGATACTACTTCCGTTCTTCTGATGCGAAAAGGCATCACGGAAATGGATATCATGACACCGGAAACACTGAAGGAGCAGATGGGGATCACACCGCCCCAGATCATTGACCTGAAAGGTCTGATGGGAGATAAGAGCGATAATATCCCCGGCATTCCCGGCGTAGGTGAAAAGACAGCCATGAAACTCCTCGGAGACTATGGTACTGTCGAGAATGTTCTTGCTCATACAGATGAGCTGAAAGGTGCTCTGCAGAAAAAGATCATTGAAGGCCGTGAATCAGCAGAATTAAGCAAAAAACTGGCTACGATCCGCAGAGATGTAGAACTGGATTTCACAGCAGAAGACTGTCAGTTTAAACCTGATTACAAGTCCCTTGTACATTTTCTCAGAACCCTCGACATGAATATGCTTGCCGCAAAATATGAATCCATAGCAGCCGCAGTAACTGAAACAGAGGATGAGCATAAGGAAGCAGCCGGCAGTATTGTACAGCAGGTGCCTCAGAATTATTATGAAAATGATATTGCCGTATTCTGTGATGATGACCGCCAGCATTTCTATACAGCATCAATGCACGGAATGTCACTGACGGACGGAAAAGACAGCTGTTTTATCAAAACAGATGATCTGAAAAAGGATGACAGTTTTCTGCATTACGCTGCCGATCCGAAACACCGGATTATAGGCTTTGATATCAAGAGATTTATGCATCTTCTTGAAAAAGAAGGTCTTGATATCCGTTTTACGGATGATGTTATGATCAAAGCCTCGCTGTATGATTCCACACTGACAGGGACGGATAAGATCCGTGATGCATTCTCATTGTCTGCTCCGGTATCATATGAGGAAGTTTACGGAAAACCATCACAGCCAAAACTGCTGATCGAAGAAGATAAGCAATGTGCCTATGCATGTGCGGAAGCGTGCAATATCATGAAGATTTTTCAGAACCTTGAAAACAGGGAGAAAGATCCTCAGCTGGAAGAATTATATGAGAAAGTCGAACTGCCGCTGACCTTCATTCTGAAGAAACTTGAAACAGAAGGCGTTTATTGTGAAATCGGAATTCTGGATGATATCGCCACAAGGACCTATGAAAAGATTCTGCTGGAACAGGAAGAGATTCATAAGGCGGCCGGCAGAGAGTTCAATATCAATTCGCCGAAACAGCTCTCGGAGGTCCTGTATGACGATCTGGGACTGCCATCAGGCAAAAAGAGAAGCACTTCGGCGGATGTTCTGGAAAAGCTTTCCGGCATTCACCCGATTATAGATCATATTCTCGTTTACCGGAAATTATCAAAGATCTACAGTACTTACGCAGAAGGCCTGAAAAAATATATTCAGAAAGACGGAAAGATCCATACGATCTACAATCAATGTGCTACCCAGACCGGCCGGCTTTCTTCAAGCGAGCCGAATCTGCAGAATATCAGTGTAAGGGATGAACAGGGCAAGGAGATCCGAAAGGCATTCCTTCCTTCTCCCGGCAATGTACTGATCTCCAGTGACTATCACCAGGTGGAACTGCGTATTCTTGCGCATATGGCGGATGAACCGTCTTTGATCGATGCTTTTCAGAAGGGAATCGATATTCACACTAAAACAGCGATGGATGTCTTCGGTGTCGATCAGGAAGATGTAACCGGTGAAATGCGCAGACAGGCAAAAGTCGTCAATTTCGGTATCGTATACGGAATGAGTGACTTCGGACTTGCGGAACAGCTTGGCGTCAGCCGGAAAGAAGCGTCTTCATTTATCGCTACCTACTATGAAAAATATCCGGGAATCCGCACCTATATGCACTCACTTGTGGAATCCTGTGAAAAGAACGGTTATGTCAAGACACTGAGCGGCAGAAGAAGGGAAATCCCGGAAATCAAAGACCGCAACCGCATGGTCCGTGAATTCGGCAAACGCGCTGCCATGAACGCGCCGATCCAGGGAACTGCCGCCGATCTGATCAAGATTGCCATGATCAATATTGACAAGGCAATGGATGATGCAGGCGTGAAAAGCAAGATGATCCTCCAGGTCCACGACGAACTGATCTTTGATGTCCCGAAAGAGGAAACAGAACAAATGAAAGAACTGATCCGGATTGGAATGGAACAGGCTATGGAACTGAAAGTACCTCTGACAGTTGAATGCTCAGTCGGTTCCGACTGGTATGAGGCAAAGTGATGCCTGAACTCCCTGAAGTAGAAACAGTTCTCAGGACCCTTGAGAGCCGCATAAAAGACAAAAAGATCCTGGCATGCAGAATTATCAGCCGACAGATCATTAACGGTGATGCGGAAGAATTCCGAAAGCGCATTATCGGCGAAACATTCCGTTCATTTAAGAGACGCGGCAAATATCTCCTGTTTATTATGGATGATCTGATTATGGTATCGCATCTGAGGATGGAAGGAAAATATTTTATCCAGAAACCGGAAGAACCGCTGATCAAACATACACATGCGGTTTTCTGTCTCGATGACGGAACGGAACTCCGCTATAATGACACAAGACGTTTCGGCCGGATGGAACTGATTCCATATGATTCTGATCTCAGATCGTTTCATGATCTCGGACCGGAGCCGTTTGATGAAGCTTTTGATCTCTGTTATTTTAATAAATATACAGCAGTCAGGAAAACACCTGTCAAATCACTGCTTTTGGATCAGGAGTTTGTGGCAGGCATAGGCAATATCTATGCGGATGAGATACTTTACGCCTGCGGAATCCGTCCTGGAAGGTCCTGTGGCAGACTGACACAGAAAAACAAACAGGATATCATTGACCAGACACACAG
>CADBPK010000113.1 GCA_902796465.1 uncultured Erysipelotrichaceae bacterium
GCGGCACTGGATGACAGGCTGAATGAGATCGGATACATCGTGCCCGGACTCGGCGATGCCGGTGACAGGATCTTCGGTACAAAATAAGATTATAAAAAAACAAATGAGGCCGTTAAGGCCTCTTTTCTTTGATAAAATAGACACGTAGTAGATACGAGGAGAAAGATATGCTTTTGAGTGTTATTGTCCCATGCTTTAACGAAGAAGAAGCTTTGCCTCTTTTTGAAAAAGAGATCAATAAAATAGAAGATACGATCCGGAAGGATTTTGATTTTGATATGGAATGTATCTATGTGGATGATGGTTCTTCCGATCAGACCCTGCGTATTCTGAAAGAGTACAATGCCAAGGATCCGGCAAATCGGTATGTTTCCTTCAGCAGGAATTTTGGAAAGGAAGCTGCGATGTATGCCGGTTTAAAAGCCAGCAAGGGAGATTATATCGTTCTGATGGATGTAGACCTGCAGGATCCGCCGTCCCTTCTGCCGGAAATGCTTCGTTATGTTGTGAGCGGAGAATATGACAGTGTAGCTACCAGACGTTCTACACGGAAAGGTGAACCGCCGCTGCGCAGCTGGTTTGCCAGAAAATTCTACCAGATCATTAACAAGACTTCAGACACGGAAATCGTGGATGGGGCAAGAGATTATCGGCTGATGACCCGTCAGATGGTTGATGCGATACTGGAATTGTCGGAATACAACAGGTTTTCCAAAGGGATTTTTTCCTGGGTCGGATTTCAGACAAAATATCTGGAATATGAAAACATCAATCGTTCTGCCGGACAAACAAAATGGAATTTCCATAAATTATTTATGTATGCCCTTGACGGCATCGTCGGTTTTACGACTTCACCGCTTCTGTTCGCCGCATGGACCGGATTTATTTTCTTCATCCTGTCGATTCTCGGCATCATCTTCGTAATCGTGAGGAAACTGATGTTCGGTGATCCGACCAGCGGCTGGCCGTCCCTTGTATGCATCATCCTGTTTATTTCCGGCGTGCAGCTGCTCTGTTTCGGCATCATGGGGGAATACCTGGCAAAAACATATCTGGAAGTCAAAAACAGGCCGATCTATATCGAAAAGGAAAACAGTGATAAAGAATGAATAAACTGAAAAAGAAAGCAAAGGCAATTGCCCGCAGATCCGTTATCGCCATGTACCGGTCACTGGCACCGATGATCCCGGTGGACCGGGATATGATCGTTTTTGACTCGAGCCAGGGCAGGAACTATTCGGGCAGTCCGCGGGCAATATACGAAGAAATGGTTTCCAAAGGACTAGATAAAGAATTCCGCTGTGTGTGGTTTTTCAAAAAAGGATGCCGGCCGGAACGTCTTCCGGGAAAATGCGAAGTGGAAACCTATGCCGGCGCGAAGTATCTTCTGGCAATGGCAAAAGCGAAATACTGGATATTCGATGCCCGGAATCCATACTTTCTGGTCAAGAAAAAGAATCAGATCTATATCCAGACATGGCACGGAACACCGCTTAAAAAACTCGGCCTGGATATGGAGAGAGTTGATCTGCCGAATGTGAAAAGTCTGGAAGATTACCATGAAAAGATCCTGATCAATTCCCGTTCATGGGACTATCTGGTTGCACAGAACGAGTTTTCCGCAAAGATCTTCCGCAGATGCTTCGGATTTGAAGGAGAGATGCTGCGAATCGGCTATCCCCGCAATGACGTGCTCTTTCAGAAAAATACACCGGAAGACATTGAAAAGATCAAGGAAGAACTCGGCCTGCCGAAAGATAAAAAAATCCTTTTATACGCGCCGACGTTCCGCGATACCCAGCATAATGAAAAAGGGGAGTACTATTTTGACCTGGCGCTGGATCTTGATCTGATGAAAGAAAAGCTGGGAAACGAGTATATCCTGGTCACAAAACTCCATTATCTCGTATCCGAGAAGATCGATTTCAGCAAATATACCGGTTTTGTATATCCGTCCCCGACTGATGAGATCAGTTTGCTGTATCTGATCGCGGATGCCATGATCACGGATTATTCTTCGGTCATGTTCGACTATACCCTGCTGAAACGCCCGGTCTATTTCTTCTGTTATGATCTGGAAGAATACGGGGATGTCCTGCGCGGATTCTATTTTGATTTCGTGAAGGAAGCACCCGGCCCCATCGCAAAGACAACAGCGGAACTGATCGAAAACATCCTGACGGAAAAGGAAAAAGAGTATACGGAACAGAAAGAAGCGTTTTACCGGAAGTTTCATGAATA
>CADBPK010000114.1 GCA_902796465.1 uncultured Erysipelotrichaceae bacterium
CTTCAGATTCAGGGTCTCGGTCGTATCCTCTTCATCGATCTTAACGACTTTGCGGGCAAATACATCCCCGGCATCCATCGCATGGACCATTTCTATGAGACATACGCCGGTTTCTTCATCCCCGTTCATGACTGCCCTGTGCACCGGGGCTCCTCCACGGTATTTCGGCAGCAGTGAAGGATGGATATTCAGACAGCCGTATGCCGGTGCATCCAGGATAGCATCCGGGATCATCTGTCCATACGCGCAGGTCACGATCAGATCCGGCTGATAAGCCAGGACTTCCTCCGCCTGCTGTCTCAGTTTTGCCGGCTGCAGGACCGGTATGCCGTGCGCGTCCGCCAGTTCGTGAACCGGTGTCGGCATGATCTTTCTTTTCCTGCCCACAGGCTTGTCCGGCTGTGACACAACAGCCACGATATTATATTTCTCTTCGATCAGCGCCTTCAGGATTTCACATGCAAATCTGGGCGTTCCGAAGAAAATAACGCGTAAATCTTTCATTTTATAGGTCTCCTGTCGCAGTACATTATACATTAACCTTCTATTTATTGCATTTTCAAAACTGCTTTGTTATAATCGTTTAGGCAAAGAAACAGGAGGTAGATCTCATGGCTAATATCAAGTCTCAGAAAAAGCGTGCATTAACAAACCTGAAAAGACAGAATATCAAAGCCGGACAGAAGAGCGAATTAAAGACAGCGATCAAGAAAGTTCGTGCTGCCGTTCAGTCCGGGGATAAAGAAACTGCCGTAAAAGCATACAATGAGGCCAACAAAGCTTTGGATAAGGCTGTCGCAAGACACGTAAAGAACAGCAACTACGCTGCCCGTCAGAAATCCAGACTCGCAAAAGCTGTAAACGCAATGAACTAAAAAACGAGATCGACCGATTCTCGTTTTTTTCATGTTTTTCCGTGATCCGTTACTCTGCGTTTTCAATCTGCTTTTCCCAGATCGTTTTCAGACACCGGGCGTTTTCTATGACAGACGGATCTTTTGCCCGTACCGTGATCTGTTCATATTTCCGGATCTGCCGCTCTGCATATTCCCGGTATGCGGGCGTTTTTTTCATTTCCGCCGATACGCCGCAGAGGATCTCCTCTTCGCTGTAGGACGGATGCGGTTTCGCGGAGAATGCCGTTATGCTGTAACAGAACCCGCGGTCGGAAACAACGGCTTCTTCTTCGATCGTATAGTGTTGATCGCTGATCCACCGGCGCATCTTGTCTTCGTCATGATTAACTTCGACGATGATCCTTTTCAGAGAAGGCAGTCTGTCCAGTGCCCTCCCCAGGATATCAGCTGCCGTATAGAAACCCATGCCGGCGATGACAGCGGTGTCCGTATCGGCAGGAACACGGTCAAATCCATCCGACAGGATGGGAATCACCCTGTCTTCCAATTCGTAGTCCGCAATGTTTTTCAGTGCCATTTTCAGCGGGCCTTCCCGCACGTCGCAGGCATATGCTTTCTCCGCGATCCGATTCCGGATCAGATAAACCGGAAGAAGAGCGTGATCAGTACCGATATCCGCTGTGACCACGCTCTCATGTATCATATCTGCGATCGTTTTCAGTCTCGCGGTGATCATTTGTCAAAGAAGTCTTTCAGACGCTTGGAACGGGTCGGATGCTTCAGCTTGCGGAGGGCTTTTGCCTCGATCTGACGGATCCTCTCACGCGTAACGTTGAATTCACGTCCGACTTCCTCAAGTGTACGTGTCCTGCCGTCATACAGACCGAAGCGCAGACGGAGAACCTTTTCTTCCCTTTCCGTCAGTCCGGAAAGGACATTATTGATCTCATCCTTCAGCAGCTGGTTGTTGGCATACTGATCAGGGCTCATCGCGTCCTTGTCTTCGATGAAATCACCCAGATGGGAATCATCTTCCTCGCCGATCGGTGTTTCCAGGGAAACCGGTTCAAGGGCGATCTTCTGGATCTCACGGACTTTTTCCGGAGAGATGCCGTCCATTCTGGCACTGATCTCTTCCGCTGTCGGATCCCTGCCGAGCTCCTGGATGAGCTGACGCTGGATACGTGTCAGCTTATTGATGGTTTCGACCATGTGGACCGGGATACGGATCGTTCTTGCCTGGTCTGCGATCGCTCTTGTGATCGCCTGGCGGATCCACCATGTCGCATACGTACTGAACTTGAATCCCTTTGTATAATCAAATTTCTCAACTGCCTTGACCAGACCCATGTTTCCTTCCTGGATCAGGTCCAGGAACAGCATGCCTCTTCCGACATATTTCTTGGCGATCGATACGACCAGACGGAGGTTGCTGGAAATCAGGATGTTCTTGGCTTCCTCATCGCCTGCTTCGATCCGCTTGGCGATCTCCGGTTCATCCTCCGGCTTCAGAAGCGGTACACGTCCGATCTCCTTCAGATACATCTTGACCGGGTCATTCAGCTGGATGCTTGTATTTGCCTTGGAGAGAACAGCAGATACGGAAACGTTGCGGAAACTCAGTTCATCATCGAGATCCTCGTCACCGTCTTCCCTGTCTGAGCCGAGAAGATCATCGTCATCTTCCTCAGCTTCGAGCGGTTCGAGATCCTGGTCCTCGGAGATCTTGATATCCTCATCATTGAACCAGTCCCATAACTGTTCCAGATCATCGTCTGTCATGTCCAGGTGTTCCAGGGAAGACATGATATCCTTCTGGTAAATGATGCCTTCCTTGCGGTATGTTTCCCTGTATTCTTCTTTCAGCTCATCGAGGTCCTTGTAATTCTTGTATCCGGCAGTATCAACGGAAAGCAGTTCCCGGCGCGGCAGTTCTTCGGCTTCCGGCTGGGGAACAGGTTCTTCCGCTTTCTTTTCTTCTGCCTTTGTCTTTTTCCGGCTTGTCTTTTTTGCCGGTTTCTTTACTTCTTCTTCCTGTACAGGCTCTTCTGCCTTCTTCGCAGCTTTCTTTGCCGGTTTTTTTTCTTCGGCAGGCGCTTCTTCCTGCTTCACGGCTTTCTTTGCTGTTTTCTTTACAGGTGCCTGTACTTCTTCAGGTTTTTCTTCCTTTGCCTTTTTTGTTTTTTTCGCAGGCTTCTTTTCTGCCGGTTCTTCTTCCTTCACAGGTTCCGCTTTTTTAGCGGCTTTTCTGACCGGTTTCTCTTCTTCCGCGGAAACGGCTTCCTTCTTCCCGGAAGCTTTCTTCACAGGCTCTTTGACTTCTTCAGCCTTCTTTGTCTTTTTAGCTGTCTTCTTTTCTTCCTTAACAGGTTCTGCCGCCTTTTTCGCTGCCTTTTTAACAGGCTTTTCCTTTTCGGCGGCTGCTGTTTCCTTCTTCTTTGCCGTCTTCTTCGCGGTTTTCTTTACTTCTTCCTGCTTTGTGTCTGCCTTTGCCTTTTTGGTTTTTTCAGCAGCCGCAGATTTAACGGAGGTCTTTTTCGCAGCGGTCTTCTTTGCCGGTTCCGATACTGCTTTTTCTTCCTTTGTCTTCTTCACTGTGCGTTTTGTCTTTTCTGTTTCACTTGCTGTTTTCTTCATCTATATACCTCCGTCTCTTTTTCAGACATTCATCATACCGGTTGAGGATCAGCTCCCGTGTTTCCTGATTCAGCTCCATGCCGAGCTGCTGACGGTATGCATCCGCTTCCTTTTCCAGTGCTGCGATCAGGATCCTGCGGATCGCGCCGTTCATGACAGCTTCGTCATACGGCGTTTCATGATCCATCAGCTCCACGATCAGCGACTGCATCTCCAGATCATCCGTCGCATCGATCAGCGCACCGGGATTCACTTTCCCGGACGTATGCACCGCATCGATCATCATCATTGCGATCGCCTGGTGCTTTTCATCGAGCATATAACCAAGTTTCTCTTCGAACTGCTGCACCGCCCGCGGGCTGTTCATCATCATCTCCAGGATCATTTCTTCTGCCCTTCGTGTCCCGTCGGGAACACTGATCAGGGATGCTGTTTTCCTGAGGGGAACAGTAATCTGCACGGCGGCAGGCACGTCGAAGCGGAAGCCTGTCAGATCGGCGAGCTGATCGGCGAAATATTTCCGGTCAACCTCATCATCCAGCTGTTCGATCTCTTCATATACTTTCTGGGCAAATTCCCTTTTTTCCAGATAGTTGTTCAGATTGTAGGAAGAGCGCAGATGGGAGAATACGAATTCCATCCAGGAGATCTCCTGTTTCATCAGCTCCTGCAGGGCACCGGCCCCGCTTTTCATGAGGATCTCATCCGGATCCTGTCCGGTCTCATTGCGGATCACTGATACTTCGCATCCTGCCTGGCGGGCCATTTTCCCGGCCCGTAAGATCGCCGCCTGTCCGGCATGATCTCCGTCATAACAGAAGGTGATCCGTGCCGCGATCCTTTTCAGGAGCGAGATCTGGCGCGTCGTGCATGCTGTGCCGAGTGTGGCAACAGCGTTTTCGATCCCTGCCCTGTCCAGCGCGATCACATCGGTGACGCCTTCGCAGACGTAGATCTTTCCTTCCCTGCGGGCTGTATTCCTTGCCCGGTGATAGTTATATACAGTATTTCCTTTGGTAAAGATTTCCGTTTCGTTGGTATTGATATATTTGGATTCCACGCCGCTCCGGATCGTTCTGGCCGAAAAGGCGATGGGATTTCCGTTTTCGTCATGGATCGGGAATGTGATGCGGTCAGCGAATACATCGCTGATGCCGGCAGCCTGGATACGGACCAGGTTCACATCCACCATATCCGCCTCCCGGTAGCCTTTGGCTTTCAGGAACCGGTACAGGCTTTCCCCTGCGGGATTGTATCCGATCTGGAACTTCCGGCATACATTCTCATCCATGCCTCTTTCCCTGAGGTATTTTTTGACGCCGGCGCCGGCTTCGGTATCCAGCTGGTACATGGTATACTTTACAGTTTCATCCATGATCCTGTGCAGCAGTGTCCTGCGGGGATCCTTCTGTTCCGGACTTTCCTCTTCCACGGAAACGGAAAGATGATAGCCGGTCAGATCCGCTACCCTTTTTACCGCTTCGGGAAAAGAAACATTCTCAAATTTCCGGACAAACGAGAAAACATTCCCGCCGGCGCCGCATACGAAGCATTTGAAGATCTGCTTTTCCTGTGATACGTGAAGAGAAGGATCATGGTCATCGTGAAAAGGACATTTGCCGCGGTATTCCTTTCCGCTTCGGTTCAGCGGTACAAAATGATTGATCACATCGACAATGTCGGCTTTTGAACGGATTTCGTTGATTTCCTCTTCCCGGATCAGCGCCATGCTTTCCTTTCTGATCAGAATCTGATCTCTTTTAATATCAACTGTCTTACCTCTTCGACAGTGAGACGGTCCTGTTCCATGGAATCACGGTAACGGATCGTAACCGTTCCGTCTTCCAGTGTCTGGTCATCGACTGTAATGCAGTACGGTGTACCGATCTCATCCTGTCTTCTGTAACGCTTTCCGATGGAACCGGATTCGTCATATGTGCAGACAAAATCATAGGACAGTTCCTTACGGATCTTTTCAGCTGTTTCGCCATGTGCCTTTTTCTTCAGCGGCAGGATGGCAGCCTTGACCGGTGCCAGTACCGGTGAGAAATGCATGACAACTCTCTTATCGCCGTTTTCCAGTTCTTCTTCGTCATATGCATCCGTGAAGAACATGAAGAACAGACGTTCCACACCGACTGCCGGTTCGACGCAGTACGGAACAAATCTTTCATTGGTGACCGGATCAAG
>CADBPK010000115.1 GCA_902796465.1 uncultured Erysipelotrichaceae bacterium
AGTTGGAGCCTGCCACATCATATTTGAAGAAATAGATGATAAAGTTTGAAGTGATATACAAAGCACAGTTGATCAGGATGATCGTCAGTACAGTTACCATAGCCTGGTCATTATGGAACAGGGACTGGAACATCTCGCGGACAGAAGTTGTTTTCATAGATCCTTCTGAAGGTTTTTCCTTGATCGTCATGCACAGGACAACTTCCGTTACGACAAAGATGACAGATACGATCAGCGCAAACCAGCGGAAACCGGTTCTTTCGACACCGCCTCCGAGCATCTTGACTGCCATGACCGTTCCGACAGTGATCAGGGCATTGCCGACACCGGCGCATGTCCTACCTACAACAGAAAGACTTTCACGGTCGGCCGGTGTATCCGTTACAGCCGGGATCATGGACCAGTACGGAATATCCATCATTGTATAGGTTACGCCCCAGAGAATGTAGATGACAGAGAAGTAGACCATCAGGCCGGTCCCCTGCAGATTCGGAGCGCTGAAAAGAGCGAACAGGACAAAGGCATTCAGGACAGTTCCGGAGAACAGCCAGGGTCTGAATTTGCCCCAGCGTGATTTTGTCTTGGCAACCAGGACACCCATAAACGGATCATTTGCGGCATCAAATACACGCGCAAGCATCAGGATCAAACCGACAAATGTTGCGGATAAGTGCAGGATATCCTGATAGTAATACATGACATAGCTGGCTGATAAGGCATACACCATGTCTTTGCCGATGGCTCCGAGACCATAGGCCGCGGTCTGTTTTTTTGAAAACTTCATGATTGTTATCTGCTCCCTTCAATATTGAAACGGATGACTGCCGGTTCAAGCCCTTCACACCGCAGTGTAAGGACTGCCTCTCCGGTTTCTCCAAGTGTACGGATATAGGTCCCCGTCATACCGCCTTCACAAGTGACGATATGCGGTCCGACAATTTCTGCAGGTCCTTCGCATATGATCTCGACCGGGACCTGAGCGTAGCTGGCAATATTGCCCCATGCATCCTCAATGCGGATGCGTACAGCAGCCATATCATATGTCTTTCCTTCGCGGAGTTCTGTATGGCTGGCCTGTGCTTTCAGACTGAGCTGTGTGTTTGGTGTTTTTGTAACGGATTTTACGCATTTGCCGTCTTTTACTGCGTCAAATCTCCATTCTGTGGCATCCCCGCCCCAGCTTCCGACGTATTTGCCGTAAAGCGCAACGCCTTCTTCATATTTCATTTTATAGTGCAGCATGCACCAGGCAAGCTTGGCTTTGTATACTGCCGGCATATCCGCCAGACCATAACTCGCCGCCGCATGCAGGCATTCATGGATCAGGTCAGCCTGCTTTTCCGGAAAATTCTCTTTTGTCCGGATCAGGTCCCCGATGAAATCATCAATAAGGACCGGTCCGTGTTTCAGTGCGGTGAATTCCTTTGAGCGGAAGGAAGCGACATAATCGTTATTCTTATACAGCCTGACTTCGTCCGCGTTCGTAAATGCGTACACAGCGTCAATATGACCGCCGGCATAATCACCGATATCCATCGGCGAACCGACTTCCAGCACCGGCACATCGTCGTTCTGGCTGGCATATACGGATGCGGCGGGTTTCGGATTCCGGAAGGAATCCATGACACCGTGATAGCAGATCCTGTCACCGGAGCCGAAATCCTTGTGTGTCGCGTAATCGAACATGCACCACTGGATGGCACCGATATGATCACCGTCCTGTTTCGCGTCATTCAGGACCCTGGCATGACGGAGGGCATGTTCCTGCCGCTTTGACCAGGGATCCCATGACTTTGTCGGAAACATGTGACCGTTTGCCTCACTGATCAGCAGAGGTTTGTCAGTTTCCTTCATGACATCCTTTTTCTTTTTGACACCCGGATTTTTCCCGGAATGGGAGAAATCATTGTAGCTGTAAATATCTTCTTTCAGACTGCTTTTTTCCAGATAGCGGACACCGGAAGTCGGACGTGTGGGATCCAGACGGTGCGCAACTTCGTTAGTCATTTGATAGAAGGCATCATCATCTGTGGATTCATTGATCCGCACGCCCCAGATCACGATGGACGGATGATTTCTGTATTCCAGGACCATTTCCTTCGTGTTTTCAACAGCCTGGCGCTTCCATTCATAATCACCGATATGCTGCCAGCCGGGGATCTCCGTAAATACCAGAAGACCGAGTCTGTCACAGGCGTCAATGAAAGCGTGGCTCTGGGGATAATGGGAAGTACGCACGGTATTGACATGCAGTTCTTCCTTCAGGATCCTTGCATCCTCAACCTGCAGGGCATCCGGTACGGCATATCCGACGTAAGGCCAGGACTGATGCCGGTTCAGACCGATGATGAAATAGGGCTCTCCGTTCAGCAGGAACTGATCTCCCTTCACTTCCGCGGTGCGGAATCCGACTTTGTTTTCCAGAATATCGACAGGCTGCCCGTTCTTCAGGATCTCCACTGTACAGTCATACAGATGCGGATGTTCCGGACTCCATGCCCGGACATCAAGTCCCTCGATCCGGCATGTTTTGGAAGCCGCAGGATATTCTTCCGTGATGCAGATATCTTCATCTTTCAGAACGATCCGCAGCGTTTCATTTGTCAGAGGTCCGTCACATTTCACGTCCGCGCAGAGGGTATGCAGGTCCGGCGTATACAGAAATACATCTTTCAGATATACATCATTCCGGAAATCAAGATATACATCCCGGTAAATGCCGCCGTATGTCAGATAATCGACCACGAAGCCGAACGGCGGTATTTCCGGATTTTCCGTAGTATCCAGTTTTACCGTGATCACATTTTCCGCGTCATACCGGATCAGAGCAGTCACTTCACAGCGGAATCCCGTATATCCGTTTCTGTGTTCCATGATCTTTTCGCCGTTCCAGTAAACGACTGCGATATGCGCGCATCCGTCGAAGCAGAGAAAGACCCTTTTCCCTTTCTCTTCTTCCGGAATCGTTACGGTTTTCTGATAGCCGCAGATACCCTGGTAATCCCGGGAATCGATGTAATGCAGCGGAACTTCCTTTACGGTATGGGGTATCCTGACGGAAGTGCCTCCGTCAAATCCGTTTGTCATATCATCGTTCCATACTGCTTCAAACTGCCAGCCGTCGTTGATATATTGTCTCATGCTTCAATTCCTTTCATAATGATCATCATCATTTCATCCAGTGCCGTTTCATACGGGATCTTTTCTTCTTTCAGGATTCCACCGGAAAGAAAGGATTCAATACTTGCGGTAACCATGACCCGCAGTACAGGAATACTGATATTCCGGAAAACACCTGCTTCCTGCCCTTCCCGGATGATCCGGATGACCGGTTCCCAGTTGTTTTCCAGATGCTTTTTCAGCTCTTCTGCCGCCAGAGGATATTTTTCCTTCAGGCCTTCCAGCTGCCGGAAATCCAGCACGGAATATTCTTCCGGAAGTGCGATCATAACACGTTTCAGCTTCTCCGGCAGCGGAAGATCACTGCCTGTGATCTTCTGCTTTTCTTTCTGGATTTCGGAAAAACCCTTCTCCAGCATTGCCAGAAGAAGGTCTTCCTTTGATTCAAATTCATGGTAAATTGTTTTCTTTGCAATATGCATTTCACCGGCAATATCCTGCATGGTGAATTTCAGCCCGCTGTCTGCGAACAATGCGATTGCAGTCTGAATAATTCTTTCTTTCAGTCCCATTGGAAACCAGATATCTTTCTTCGGTTTCCATTCTATCATCATGTAAGCGCTTCCGCAATAAAAAGTGATAAAATAGTCCCATGAAATACAACGTACATGACGGACAGATCGATATGATCATTGACCGGCACCTGGAGGGGAAAAAACCGGATGATTTTCTGAAAGAATACCTGGTTCCGGATAAGACAGCAAACCGATATCTGCGCAGCGGACGGTTCCTGATCAATTCCCTACCCTGCCGGGATCTCAGCGCACCGCTGAAAACAGATGATATGCTTACGGTCGTTTTTGAGCCCGAGGGAATCGACTGGGCGCCTGCGCCGGAAGAGGCATCAGTGGTTTATGAAGATGCCTTTGTATATATTGTCAATAAGCCGGCCGGCATCATCATTCACAGCGACAAGGATGCCGCAGACTGCCTGAATGCCATGGCCGCGAGATATCAGATCAGCCGCGGGATCCACGCTCCGGTACGTCCTCTGCATCGTCTTGACAGGGAAACAGAAGGACTGGTGATCTATTCCAAGATACCATTTTTCCAGCCCTGGCTGGACCGGCAGCTGAAAGAAAAAAGGATCCGGAGATCCTACTATGCACTGTGCCGCGGCAAATGTACTGCGGGGAAATCCTTTACGGTAAATGCGCCGATCGGGAAAGACCGCCACAGAAACGGTGTTTACCGGATCTCAAAGACCGGTAAACAGGCAGTTACTGAATGCACATGTCTCTTCTCCGAAAACGGGTACTCCCTGTTCCGCTGCGTCCTGCAGACCGGCAGGACACACCAGATCCGCGTACATCTTTCTTCCCATGGATTCCCGATCGTAAATGATCCCATTTACGGTGTCAGGGACCGGCTGATCCGGCAGATGGGATTGTGGGCGTATGAAATCGTGTATACAAGTCCCGTATCCGGAAAGAAACATAAAATCAAGGCACCGCTCAAGTTTGCAGAACAGTTTCCTGAGAACTGGCATATACTTATTTAGGAGGACAAGACTATGAAATATGATTTCACATCCATTATTGACCGTATCGGAAAAGATGCCATGGCTGTAGACCTGCCGGCAAATGATCCGAAATACAATATTAAAGAAGGATACGACATTATCCCGATGTGGGTTGCGGATATGAACTTTGCGACAGCGCCTTCCATCGTTGAAAGCGTACAGAAGCGTCTGGAACATCCGGCCTACGGCTATTTCGGACCGAGAGATGAATACTATGATTCCATTATCCGCTGGCACGAAAACAGAAACGGAGTGCACGGGATGGAAAAGAAACATATCGGATATGAGAACGGCGTGCTTGGCGGTGTTATTTCCGCAATGAATGTGCTTTGTTCCAAAGGCGACAATGTTCTCGTTCATTCACCGACATATATCGGCTTCACCTTCTCACTTGAAGACAACGGCTATCATATTATCCACAGCCCGCTGTACAAGG
>CADBPK010000116.1 GCA_902796465.1 uncultured Erysipelotrichaceae bacterium
ATCGGACTGTTTCTGGTTTCGTGGCTTGTATTCCATCACATCAGATGGTTTGACTGGGCACTGCTTGTGGTCGGAATTCTTGATCTGGTCGTATTCTTTCTTGACCTCAAAAAGAAATAACCTCAGTTGTCTCTAATACTGTCCGCATCTGTAAAGAATACCGGGTCACGCTGCGGTATCGGTTATTCCGCGGATGTCTTTATTATGAATCAGAAAAAATGACGGCTCTGCCCTTCCGTGGACACACAGCCGTTATCTTTTTTTGTTTTGAAGTGCCGCTACTATTATTGAACAGGAACCAGCGTATAGCCTTCTTCCATCATGTGCGGCTCTGAATCCTGTTCAGTTTTACAGACGCGGTATCCGTCTTTCGACCCTTCCAGCCAGAAGACATTTTTGCCGTCTCCGTAACAAGTGCAGTGCAGGAGATCATCTTCCTCCTGCCGGAAAATGAACCCGGTATAATCCCGGTTTGATATCCGCAGATGGAACAGCCAGGGATCTTCCTCCCCGTCTCCCCAGTACATAACGATTCTGCGGTCTTTATCTTCCGGACAGACATATTCAGCCGAAGGCATCGGGGGCAGATCATTTTCTGTCCGGATCTTCGGTGTCCGGTCTTTCAGGCTTCCGTAACCGGTACCTTCGATGATTTCCTGCGCATCATCGGAAAGCAGGAATTCCAGCATTTTTTTCACGGATGGGTTTGGATTGGATTCCAGGTAAGCACACACAACATCAACGATGACCGGATAACTTCCGTCCGCAATATTCTCTGTCGTCGGTTCTATCCCGTCAACTTTCAGGATCTTGACATCCTTTTCCTGCTGAAGTCCCTCAAGAAAATAACGGAATGTATAGCCCAAAGCACCTTTCTCATTATGATATTGTTTTACATTCTGTATGACCCCAGACATGGAACTGTACGTTTCATAGGTCATCGGTTCTTTCAGCGATACATCCCCCATGAAATAACGCATCATAGCCTGTGAACCGGATTCCTCGGGACGCTGGAATGCCAGGATCTCCTGATCTTTACCCCCTACTTCACTCCAGTTTACGATATCCCCGTGATAGATCGCGCGGAGCTGATCGGCAGTCAGACTGTCAACAGGATTATCTTTCTCGGTAAAGAAGACAAACGCTTCCTTACCGATCACAAGTGTATTGATCTGTCTCTGCAGTTCGGATGCATAGTCTTTCTGGGATTCGGCCGGACGCGCGCCGAAAAAGAGATCGGTTTCCCCGTTGATCAGACGGTTATACCCATAAACACTGTTGGTGAATGTAACGATCTTCCCGTTTGTCTGTCTGACATTACGATATTTATTTTCAATTTGATCAATATCCGCGTATACAGCTTTTGCCAGTGCGGAATAAACAGGATACAACGCTTCCGCACCATCGAGCACCGGCATCTCTTCTTCTTTTTCGATCCGCAGGGATGCTTCATGATCCAGTTTGTAAAGCTTTTCACCATCATACACATGATACCCGGTAAAATCCGTGGAGGAATAACCGTTCATATATTTGAACCCGTGTCCGCCGTAGATCTCGCTGTCGCGGTTCCGCAGTGATCTGTAAACCGCAGATCCAAAGATCAGGCAGAGAAACAGGACCGGGATGATATATCTGAATAATGATTTCTTTTTCATTTATGATTTCCTTCCAAAGATTCATCTGATGTTTCCATTATAAAACATTCCCGAAAGCCGGACAAAACCTGTTCTATGATACTGTTCACCTTAAACTTCTATCATTTATAATGAAATCAATAATACGGACAGCGGTATACACATACAAGGTTAATATCCTCTGTCATAAATCTGTTCGCATGAAAAATATACTGGATATTAAAAACCGCAGACAGTTCCGGGAATGGCTGATGCTGCACAGTGAAACAGAAACAGCATGCTGGGTCGATGCCAAACGAGGAAGGCCACAGGATGATGATGTTTTCTATTATCTGGATGCGGTGGAGGAAGCACTCTGTTTCGGATGGATCGACAGCCGGCAGAAACTGATCAACGGCAGAAGGATGCAGCGGTTTTCACAGCGGAAAAAATACAGTCCATGGACGGAACTGAATAAAGAACGGGTGCGCAGACTGGAGAAGCTCGGCCTTATGACGGACGCGGGAAGAGCCGTTCTGCCCCCTATGGGTCCCAGGAGCTATCAGATCGATCCGGAAATTACATCCGCGTTAAAAGAAGCACGTGTATGGTCAAAATTCCGATCTTTCCCTCCCCTTTATCAGAAAGTCCGTACTTATAATATTTCTTTCTATAAAAAACGGGATCCGGATCATTATCATAATGCATTAAAACATCTGATCCGTGAAACGAAAGCCGGCAGGATGATCGGTGAATGGAATGACTACGGCAGACTTACGGATGACGGAAATACGGAAACAACGAAAGAAGAAAATGATGAGGATATAACAAGGAGAATCTGATTATGAAAAAACTGTTTGAACTGGGCAACAGATATGCCGCGCAAAGTGACTGGAAGGATTTTGCGCTCACAAAACTCTGCCTGTTTTCCATGGGAATCGCTGCCGGCACGATGGTATCCGCAAAATACAGGAAAGCTGTTATCGGCGCAGCCACAGCGGGCTTTGCCGTTTCGTACATCCCGCTCATGACAAAACTCTTCCGTGTTGCCGTGAAAAAAGAAAGCTGATATGCCGCGGCAGAGTATATTTGAGATGAAAGTCTCAAAAGTTTATCCGCTGCTTGTTCAGAAAGCTGAGCGGAAAGGCAGGACAAAAGATGAAGTTGATACGGTGATCAGCTGGCTGACGGGATATGATATGCAGGAAGTTGACCAGGATATGACATACGGAGACTTTTTTGCGAATGCCCCTGCCATGAATCCGCGCGCTTCCCTGATCAAAGGCAAAGTCTGCGGGATCAGCGTGGAAACGATCGAAGATCCTTTGATGCAGAAGATCCGGCAGCTGGATAAACTTGTTGATGAACTGGCAAAAGGCAAACCAATGGAAAAGATCCTGCGCTGAACATACCCGCAGAATTCCATAACATATCAATTATGAAAAACGTACGCAGAGGATATCATGAGGAAGATCTGAAACTGTTCGGGAAAGATGTCCTTCCCGTTCTTTCTTCGTGTGCGAAAGATATTGTTTACCTGCTTGACAGAGGATATCCATATAAAACAGTTCTTGCTTTTACCGGCAACCGGTACTGTCTGACGGAGCGGCAGAGAACTGCCCTGATGCGGATCTGTGCCTCCGAGGAACATATGCGGATCCGCCGGGAAAAACAGCTGACCGTACTGGAGGAAGGCTGCACCGTCAATATCGACGCGTTCAACGCGGTCGTGCTGATGGAAACAGCATTGTCCGGCAGTATGATCCTCAGAGGAATGGATGGCTGTTATCGGGATCTGAGCGGTCTTGCGGGCACATATGCCATCATTCAGAATACCGTTCCCGGCATTGACCGCATCCTGCAGAAACTGAAAGATCATAAAACCGGTCTTGCTGTATTCTGGATCGACAAACCGGTATCGAATTCCGGACGTCTCAAGACCCATATTGCAGAGGAAGCAGAAAAGATCGGTATCCAGGTCGATATACGCATGGTACAGGATGCGGATACCGAACTGAAAAAATGCAGTCATGTCATATCCGGAGATTCCGAAGTGATCACGGACTGCGTAAGCTGGTACAATCTATATGAAGATCTGATAAAAGATCTGACCGATCCGTGGGTCGTCAGTCTTGATAAGTAAAAAAGGAGTATGAATATGGGTTTATTTAATGGAATTGCTCTGAATGAGCTGTTTGACAATGAAAGTGAATATGGTAAAAAACACCGGTTTGATGAAATAACAGAAGAGCTTATACAGAGAGCCGAAGATAAGATCGGATATAAACTCCCGCCTTCGTACCGGGAACTTCTGACATTCCAGAACGGCGGCGTTATCAGTGATGACCTTGACGAAAGCTGGCTTTCTGCCATCTACGGGATCGCCCCGGATCCGAAAACATGGGACGGACTGGAAGAAATGTATGATAACTGGAGAGGCGAATGGGAATATCCGGACATCGGGATCCCGTTCGGGGAAACCCAGTCCGCCGGTCATGACATGTATTATATGGATTTCCGGTCTGTGGATGAAAACGGGGAGCCGCGCATTGTCAGGATCGATAATGAAATGGGAAATGAAGTCTGGTTTGTGGCTGATAATCTCGTGGAATTCATCCGCATGATCCTGAAAAATGAGTCAATAGACGAAACAGAACTGAAAGACAGTATTCCAAAACCCAGAAGATTGTTTGTTACAAGAAAGAAGAAATTCGCATCTGCCCTGATGCCCTACTGGCTCATAACAGATATTTCAAAAGCGGATTTTATGAAACAGTACGGTCTGGAGAATGATCTTTGCGAGCATTCGGAAACGGGACAGCCGATCCCGCGGATCGACGCGTCCATTCTGGACACGATCGGCACAAGGATCCGGAACGGGGAAACTGTCGAAATTACGCTGAAGGATGATGCCTGTACGCTTTTCGCCAGTACGATGGACGGAAGTCTC
>CADBPK010000117.1 GCA_902796465.1 uncultured Erysipelotrichaceae bacterium
AAAACAATACAGTGGATTTCTTCTCCTTCAGCTATTACCGGTCTTCCGTATATGACCACGATCATGCTTTCAGGGCTGACACCGGCGGACTGGTCGGAAAGGAAAACCCGTACCTGAAGGACAAAGCGCCGCAGCCATGGGGATGGCCGGTGGATCCGGAAGGCATCCGGTATACCATGAATGTTCTGTATGACCGTTATCATCTGCCGCTGTTCATCGTCGAAAACGGTGTCGGACTCGATGAGAATCTCGATGAGAACGGTGAGATACATGACGCGTTCCGTGAACACTACATCGAGGAGCATCTGAAGAACGTGCATGAAGCGATCGAAGACGGTGTGGAATGCATGGGATATCTGTACTGGGGTCCGATCGATGTCGTATCGGCAGGCACCGGTGAAATGAAGAAGCGGTACGGATTCGTCTATGTAGACCGTTTCAATGACGGACACGGCACGCTGGAAAGAAAGATCAAGGATTCTTATTACCGTTTTAAGGATATCATCGAGTCCAACGGCGAGATCCTGCTGAAAAAGGAGTGAATATATGAAACAGCTTGGAATATCGGTATTTCCCGAACATACGACAAAAGAAAAGGCATATGCCTACATGCGGAAAGCAGGAAGCCTGGGATTCAAACGCGTATTTACATGTTTCCTGTCTGTAACGGAAACAAAGGAAGAGATCGTCGCGAACTTTAAGGAGTTCTGCACAGTAGCCCATGAAGCGGGACTGACCGTCAGTGCAGATACCAATCCGGAAGTATTCGCAAAGATCGGGGCAACACCGTATGATCTTTCCGTCTTCCATGAAATCGGTCTGGACATTATCCGTCTGGACGGCCATTTCGGTGAAATGGAGGACATCGCGCTTACGCATAATCCGTACGGCATCAAGATCGAATACAACGCATCCGCTTCCATCGGTATTGAACAGCTGATCGAAAACGGCGCGGACAGGGAAAACATGTGCCTGTGCTCCAATTTCTATCCGCAGCGTCATACCGGCATGGGTCTGAAACGCTACATTGATCTGAAGACGAAATACAGGAAGACCGGACTCCGCATTGCCAGCTTCATCTCTTCGCAGGAAAAGAACACCTTCGGTCCATGGCCTGTGTTTGACGGCCTGGCTACCCTGGAAATGCACAGGGATCTGCCGATCGACCTGCAGCTGAGGCATCTCAATGCGATGAATCTGTGCCAGGATATCCTGATCGGCAACTGCTTTGCGAGCGATGAGGAACTGGAACTGCTGGCAAAGACAGATCTCACAAAGATCATTTTCCGGATCGTCACAGAACCGGATATCACCGATACCGAAAGACAGATCATTTTCTGGGACAAGCATTCCAGCCGCGGGGACAACGAATGTGCCGTGCGTTCCAGCATGCCGCGCGTCGTATTCAAGGGAAAACCGATCCCGCCGCGTCCGCGCAAAGACAGGATCGTACACCGCGGGGATGTCGTGATCGTCAATGACAATCTGGAACATTACAGAGGTGAACTGTGGATCGCCAATGAGGATCTGGAACTTTCCGATGAATACAATCTCGTCGGCAGGCTCGCACCGCATGAAGAGATCCTGCTGGACTGGGTCAAACCGTCCTATCTCTTCGGCATCATCGAATAACGATACTGTATGTCAAACCGCACTCCGGTGCGGTTTTTCTTATGCCTGTACACGTTTCCGCAGGCTGTTTGGGATGCCGGGAATCCTGCGGGAATGGTATAATAATTATATGCGGATCGAAGAAAAAGAGCTCAGACTGACAAAGACAAGAATTGAGGCGCTGCACCAGCTTGGCATAAGCGATACGGAAGAGCTCTTTTCATATTACCCGATCCGGTATGACATCCTGAACAGTTCGGATATCGAAACATGGCAGGTAAAACAGAACGTGACATTTGAAGGGACCGTGACCGGCGCTGTGCGGCACTGGGGATACGGGAAAAAGACAAATGTGATCTTTTCCGTGCAGGCATTTGACCGCATACTGAAGATCACGGTGTTCAACCGTCCCTGGGCAAAGAGCCTGACGGACGGACAGCTGGTAACAATACGCGGGATCTATATGGGAAAGGATAAGGTAACGGCGACATCCTATGACCTGAAGCCGCTGTCCGAACATCCGCTCATTACGCCGGTTTACAGCATAAAAGCAGGTATCCAGCAGAGAACGATACGGGCATGTATGGAAAAAGTATATGCCCAGCTGGTCAATGAGATCCCCGATCTCATTCCGGAACAGTATATTCAGCGGTACCGGCTCCTGCGGAAAGCACAGGCTATCGGCAGTATCCATTTTCCGGAATCGGAAAACGATATCCGCCAGGCATACAGAACACTGAAATATGAGGAATTTCTGAAATTCTTCCTGACGATCCAGGCGGTGCGGGATGAAGAAGGGGAAGGCATCGTCAAGGAACCGAAGCGGTTTGACCGGAATAAGATCAATGCCGTGATCCGTTCCCTTCCGTTTTCACTCACGAAGGATCAGGAAAAAACACTGCATGAGATCCTGGAGGATCTTTCCTCCCCGCATATCATGTACCGGCTTGTGCAGGGAGATGTCGGCTGCGGAAAAACCGTGATTGCGGCACTGGCATTGTACGCATGCTGTCTGAGCGGACAGCAGGGAGCCTTGCTGGCACCGACAGAGATCCTTGCCCGTCAGCACTATGCTTCCCTGCAGGATATCCTTGCCGGGACAGGGTGCCGCATCGAGCTGCTGTATGCAGGACTTCCCGCAAAGGAAAAAAAGGAGATCCTCGACAAACTGGAAAACGGGGAAACCGATATCGTGATCGGTACACATTCCCTCCTGCAGGAAGGTGTGCAGTTCCGGAAACTCGGGCTGGTCATCGCAGATGAGCAGCAGCGTTTCGGGGTGGAACAGAGAAGACGGCTGAAGGAAAAAGGGGAACGGGTGGATCTTTGCCTGATGAGCGCGACACCGATCCCGCGTACGCTTGCCTCGACGTTGTACGGGGATATGGATGTATCGACCATAGAGACCCTGCCGGGCGGCAGGAAAATGCCGGTCACGAAATATATAAGGGAAAACAGCTTCCGTTCGGTGCTGGACGATGTGAACCGGGTGCTGGCGGAAGGACATCAGCTGTATGTGATCTGTGCCAGCGTGGAAAAGAATGAAGACTACCATGCCCGGGATGTTTATGAAACAGCGCAGAATCTGCAGAAACTGTTCAAAGATTATAAAGTCGGCATACTGCACGGAAAGATGAGCAGCGCCGAAAAGGATGCGGTCATGAACCGGTTCCAGAATAATGAGATCCAGGTGCTCGTATCCACGACGGTCGTGGAAGTCGGCATGAATGTCGTCAACGCGACCGGCATGATCATCTATGACGCTGAACGGTTCGGACTTTCCCAGCTGCACCAGCTGCGCGGCAGGATCCGCAGGGGAAATGCGCAGGGTTACTGCTGGCTGCTTTCTTCCTCAGCAGAAGAAAAAGCACAGCAGAGACTGTCGGTACTGGAAAAGACCGATGACGGTTTCCAAATCTCATTTGAGGATTTACGGCTGCGCGGACCGGGTGATATACTAGGCACAAAGCAGGCCGGTGTTCCGGATTTTATTCTCGGCAATGTAATCGAAGATACAGCGGTCATACGGCAGGCGCAGAATGATGCGAAATACATGATGGAAAACAGGCAGGATCCGGATTTTATCCGGGCTGTGGACTGGGTTCTGGACCGTGCCCGCAGTCATGTTTCCTTTATGGATTAGGAGGGAAAATGGATATCATAGATTGGCTTAAGGACAGGGGGATCATGATTCAGAATGTAAAAATGATCCATCAGGCTTTTATGCATTCCTCCTATGCCCATGAGCATAAAAACAGACATGATAATGAACGGCTGGAATTTATGGGTGACGCGGTGCTGCAGCTCTGGAGCAGCAATGCCATCTTCCCGCTGAACCTTTCGGAAGGAAAAATGACGCGGTTAAGAGCAGAGCTTGTATGTGAAAAGGCACTGGCTATCTATGCCAGAGAGCTGGATCTCGGAAGGTTCCTGATGCTGGGAGCCGGGGAAGAGAAAACCGGCGGCCGCAACAAGGACGCCATCCTCGCCGATATGTTCGAGGCGTTCCTCGGGGCGCTGTTCCTTGATCAGGGCATGGACGCAGTCTCCAATATACTTGATGAAGTGATCACGCCGCGTCTGGACAATCCGGATGATATCGGCATCAACAGCGACTATAAGACGAAGCTGCAGGAATACGTTCAGGCTGACAGCAAGCGCACCGTGCATTATGAAGTCATCCACACCAGCGGACCTTCCAACCAGCCGACATTTGAGATCAATGTGATGCTGGATGAACTGACGCTCGGAAGGGGGATCGGTTCCAGCAAGAAAACAGCAGAACAGGAAGCGGCGAAAGACGCTTTGAAAAAACTGGTGAAATAATTAACTGAGCAGAGGTGAAAACATGAAATTAAGCGAACAAATGACAAATCTGAAAGCCCATGCATATGATGAGATCCTGATCCGTCTGTATGGCAGTAACAATCTGGAGGCACAGACCGCAAGATACTGCGATGTGCTGCAGAAAGCCAAGATGCTGTACGGTGACAGGGACGGCTGTATCCTCAGCGCGCCGGGCAGATGCGAGATCGGCGGAAACCATACCGATCACCAGTTGGGCAGAGTGCTCTGTGCCAGTATCGATCTGGACATGATCGCGGTCGTGATCCCGACAGATGAGAACATCATCCGCTATCATTCCGAAGGATTTGAAGTAAAGCCTGTGGATATTTCCGACCTGTCGATCCGGCAGGAAGAAAAGAATACGACAGAATCCCTGATACGGGGCCTGTGCGCAGGGTTTGTGAAGAACGGCCACAGGATCGGCGGTTTCTCGGCATACGGACAGTCGACTGTCCTGCCCGGAAGCGGCATGAGCTCATCCGCTGCTTTTGAAGTCCTGATCGGAACGATCCTGAATTCCCTGTTCAACGAGGATAAGGTTCCTTATGATGAGATCGCGAAACTCGGTCAGTATGCCGAGAATGTATACTTCATGAAGCCATGCGGACTACTGGACCAGATGGCCTGTGCCGGCGGCGGATTTACATATATCGATTTCGCCGATCCGGACAATCTGGATATCCGCAAGGTCAGCATCGACCTCGTGAAGGAAGGCTATACAACGATCATTACAAACTGCGGCGGTTCCCATGCCGACCTCAGTGACGAGTACGGAAAAGTACCGGCCGAGATGAAGAGTGTTGCCAAAGCGCTGGGACAGGAAGTCCTCAGCCGTTGTTCCTATGAAGAACTGGCATCGAAGATCGCTGCCCTGCGGCCGGAACTCGGTGACCGTGCTATCCTGCGTGCCATTCATTTCTTCAATGAAACAAAGCGTGCAAAGGATGAATTCGAAGCGCTTGAAAAGGATGATGTGCAGGAATTCCTCAGACTGGTCAATGCATCCGGTATGTCCTCATGGACACTTCTGCAGAACGTTGCCGTACCGGGATCCGCGGAAGAACAGCCGATGCCGCTGGCACTTGCTGTATCGCAGCAGATGCTCGGCAAGGATGAGGCATGCCGCGTGCACGGCGGCGGATTTGCCGGAACGATCCTGACATTTGTGAAGAATGAAAACAAAGAATCATATGTAAAGGGCATGGAAGCGATCCTCGGTGAGGGAGCGTGCCATGAACTGATGATCCGGCCGGTAGGGGGGCTGAAAGTAATAGGGTGATAATATGCTGAAAGATGGAAAAATCCTGCTTGGAAAATCAGGTGAAGAAGAGATCTATCTTCTTCCTGACAAACTCAACCGGCATGGTCTGATTGCCGGCGCGACAGGTACCGGTAAAACCGTTACAGCCAAAGTGATCATCGAATCCCTGTCAGAACTCGGCGTACCGACATTCATCGCTGACGTTAAGAGCGATCTGACCGGCATGATCGTACGCGGAAACCAGGAAGGCATCCAGGGACGTCTGGATTCCATGGGCATTGAGGATTTTGAGGTCCGCAAATTCCCGGTCCACTTCTTTGATGTATACCGCAAAAAAGGACATCCGATCCGTGCCATCGTGCAGAAAATGGAACCGATCCTGCTCAGCCGCATGCTGGACCTGACAGATGCCCAGCAGGGTGTACTGAACATCATCTTCAAAGTTGCGAAAGAGATGGAACTCGACATTATCGACCTGAAGGACCTGCAGGCCATGACGGCATATGTCGGGGAACACGCTTCCGATTACACGACAACATACGGTAATGTTTCGAAACAGTCCGTAGGCGGCATCCAGCGCAAACTGCTGGAACTGGAAACCCAGGAAGGTCATCTTCTGTTCGGCATGCCCGAGATCGTGATGGATGACTGGATGGAAACACAGGGCAGCCTCGGCATCATGAATATCCTGGAATGCGAAGAACTCTTCCAGAGACCTCTGACCTATTCCACATTCCTGCTCTGGCTCCTGGACAGACTGTACAAGGAACTGCCGGAAGTCGGCGATCTTGAAAAACCGAAGATCGTGTTCTTCTTCGATGAAGCACATCTGCTGTTTGACAACTGTTCCCGCCAGGTACAGGAAAAGATCGAACAGATCATCAAACTGATCCGTTCCAAGGGTGTCGGCATCTTCTTCATCACACAGTCACCGGCAGATATCCCCAATTCCGTCCTTGCCCAGCTTTCCAACCGGATCCAGCATTCCCTGCGCGCGTATACGCCGGCAGAAATCAAGGCTGTCCGTCAGGCAGCTGAGTCATTCCGTCAGAATCCGGATCTGGATACAGCGGAACGCATTACCAATATGAAGACCGGTACAGCGCTCGTTTCCGTACTGGATGAAGACGGTGCACCGTCCATCGTAAAGGAAACAAAGATCCTGCCGCCGAAGTCCTCGATGGAAGCAGCTTCCCAGGAAGAAGTTGAAAGAGCGATCGAGAACGATTCCATCTACGGTATTTATGAGAAAGACCGTGATCCGGACAGTGCCTATGAGGAACTGGATGATATCCGGGCTGCGGAAGCAGAGGAAAAGGAAAGACAGAAGGAAGAAAAACTGCAGGCCAAGATCAATGAAGCCCGCGCAAAACAGGAAGCACGGGATGCTGCGAAGAAAGCCAAGGAAAATGACTGGGCCGGACAGATCGCCAAGAAGGCATCAAGGAAGGCGCAGACGGAACTCGTCAATATCGGATTCCGCACAGCCAAGAAATTCCTGAAAGGATTCCTGAAGTAATTACAGATGCCTGGTATGAAGCCGGGCATTTTTAAGGAAAGGCAGCAAGGATGAAAAAGCGAACCGTAATCATATGTGTCATCGCTGTATTTCTGCCCGCTGCAGTATATGCCGCTTACCGCATCGGCATCATTCCGCACCGGAAATATACGGACGCGGATTTCGGCATCGAAACATATGTCAGCACAGCAGACAAGGATGGCGACGGCATTCCCGACCAGGAAGATATCCTGCTGAGTGCACGGACATACCTGGCCTCGAAACCAAAATATAAGAGTGCCTATTACGCGGGCGGATATCCGGATGACGGATACGGTGTATGTACGGATGTCGTGGCATGGGCGATGCGCGGAGCAGGATATGACCTGCAGGAACTGGTGGATGAAGACAAAAAGGAAAACCCGGAAGCCTACAACAATGAAGTGCGTGATGCGAATATCGATTTCCGCCGTGTGCGCAATCTGAAGATCTGGTTTGACCGGCATGCGCAGTCCCTGACGCCCGATCTGCGTGATACAGCGCAATGGCAGGCCGGTGATATCGTGATCTTCCGGAATCATATCGGCGTTCTTTCTGACGCCCGCAACAGCCGGGGAATGCCTTTTGTGCTCCATCATGCCAATATCTTACAGATCCGGTATGAAGAGGATATCCTTCCGTACTGGGGTGATATCGAAGGTCACTACCGGATCGGATAACAGCAGATGTTTTTCCCCGAAAACCACGGATTATGATAGAATATTTTTTGTTATGAAACGACTGAAGGAAATTATGGATCCGGCTTTAGCGGCGGATCCGTCTATTGACAATATTGAGATCACCGAACTGAAATTCTACCGGAAGGATCAGCGTCTGTGCATCACCGTGCACAGTCCCGATATCCTTCCATTTGATCTGTTTGAACAGATCAGCGGTACGCTGAAGGAAAAAACAGGAGCGCGGATCGAACTGGCCGTCACCTGTGATGCCTGCAACATCCGCAATACGGATCTCAGGAAATACCTGGATGCGCTGTATACGATGGATTCATCGTATTCTTTCCTTGCGACTGACACATTCCGTTATGATGAAAAGAAGCACCGGATCGATTTCCTTTTCACAGACGAAAAGGAAGCGAAAGCCGCATCCGCGCATGAAGAGGAGATTCTGCGCTACCTCGGGACGATCGGTATGAATGATATCACGCTCCGTTTTGCAAAACAGAAAACAAAGCGCAATGATACGGAACCGCTGACGGTGGAGAATATACCGGTGAAGGAAGAAGAGGCACCGCAGCCGAGAAAACGGTATACACGCCTGAAACCGAAAGACTATCCGGTCGTCAAACTGAGTGAAGTATTTGATCCTGTACAGGATGTGCAGTTTGACGCGGTCGTTTTTGCCAAGGAAGAAAGAGAAACAAAGCAGAAGAAACTGATCCAGTCCCTGAGTGTCTATGACGGGACGGATGCCATCATCGTGCAGCGTTTTGAAGACCGTTTCACAACACGGGAAGATCTCGGGGCGATCAAGATCAATGACCTCGTGCGTTTCCACGGCAGTTTTGAAAACAACGCCTATATGAATGCCCTGACATTCAGGGCTTCATCGGCGGAAGTGCTGGAAAAGGAAAAGATAACAGATACGGCTGAAGAGAAAAGGGTCGAGCTACATATGCATTCCAATATGTCGGAAATGGACGGCGTCTGCGATATCGGATCGATCGTCCAGTATTTCTGGGATATCGGCCACCGCGGGTTTTTCCTGACGGATCATGCGGATGTACAGTCATTTGTAAAGGCGTTCAATAAAGCACGGGGACTGAAGAAGTCAGATCCGGAACGCAAGTTCAAAGTCGGACTCGGCTGTGAAATGAACCTGACGAATGATACGTTGTCCGTCGTTTACAACGAAGATGACAGGAAGCTGGATGACTGCACATTTGTTATCTATGACCTGGAAACGACAGGTCTCAGCTGCAAATATGACCATATCATTGAATTCGGCGCGGTAAAGATGAAGAACGGGACAGCCATTGATACGCGGCAGATGTTCATCAAGCCGCCCATCAGCATACCGCCGTTCATTACATCCAAGACAAATATCACAAATGCGATGGTCGCTGGTGCGCAGAGTTTTGCGGAAGCCGCGGATGATCTTCTTGCCTGGATCGGCGACGGTGTCCTTGTGGCGCATAACGCATCCTTTGACTATCATTTCTTCAATGAAGAACTCAGACGCTGCGGAAGACAGCCGCTGAAGAATCCGGTCATTGATACACTGGATATGTCCCGTGCCATCCTCAGGGACAGAAGCTATTACAGACTCGGCAATATCGCCCGCAATTACCGGATCGCCTATGATGAGGAGATCGCCCACCGGGCGGATTATGATGCCGAAGTACTGGCGAATGTATTCCTCTGCCTGATGAATGATGCCCGGACGAAATACGATGTCCGTACGATCGCGGACCTCCAGCACAAGATCCAGGATGACACAGTATTCCGGAAAGTGCGCAAGAGCCATGCATGCGTGATTGCTAAGAACCAGGCCGGTCTGAAACAGCTGTATCAGCTGATCACGGAAACATATACAAAGACGCTTGCTGTTACCGGCAAAGCAGCTTCGGAAGGGGATGCGGCCGCGGAACCGAGACTGCTGCGGTCATCCCTCATGAAATACAGGGAAAACCTGCTCGTGGGATCGGCGTGCCTCAACGGGGAAGTATTTGAACTTGCCAAGAACGGGGATGACGCCCGCCTTGAAGAGGCAATGAAATTCTACGATTATATCGAGATCCAGCCGCTGAGCAATTATTCCATTGAGATCGCGCTGGGCAACCTGCCCGATACCGAACGGCTGAAAACGGTGATCCGGCGGATCATTGATACGGCGAAAAAGCTGGATATCCCGGTCGTTGCGGACAGTGACGCGCATTACTGCCGGAAAGACCAGAAGATATTCCGTGATGTCTACATCACGGCGCAGGGTGTCGGCGGTGTTACACATCCGCTGTTCATCCGCAATGATGACCTGCGCATGCGGACCAAAAACCCAGACCAGCATATCCGTCTGACAGATGAGATGATCCGGGAATTCGCCTGGCTGGATGACGAGGAACTGATCGATGAGATCGTCATACACAATCCGAACCGGATCTTTGACATGGTCGATGAGATCATTCCGGTTCCCCAGGGGACCTATCCGCCGCATATCGAAGGCGCAAACGATAAACTCAAGCAGGTCTGTTACGATACTGCCCGGAAAACATACGAATTCAACGGAGAGATCCCGCACCAGGTCACGGACCGTCTGGACCGTGAACTGCATGCCATCATTGAGGCAGGGTATGCGGTGAACTATTATATTTCCCATCTGCTGGTCAAAAAGTCCAATGAGGACGGGTATGTCGTCGGCTCCAGAGGTTCTGTCGGCTCCTCCTTTACGGCGACCATGTCCGGCATCACGGAAGTCAACCCGCTCCAGCCGCATTACGTATGTCCGCAGTGTCATTACAGCGAATGGATCGATGATCCGGATGTCAAATCCGGGTTTGACCTGCCGGATATCACCTGCCCGCACTGCGGCGCCAGGATCCGC
Source organism: uncultured Erysipelotrichaceae bacterium (assembly GCA_902796465.1). Lineage (GTDB taxonomy): Bacteria > Bacillota_I > Bacilli_A > Erysipelotrichales > Erysipelotrichaceae > Bulleidia. The sequence continues at coordinate 10,818 of CADBPK010000117.1, forward strand.
GGCAACGGTCACAATATCCCGTTTGAAACATTCCTCGGCTTCCATGGCGACAAGGTTCCTGATATCGATCTGAACTTCTCCAACGAGTATCAGGCAAAGGCACATGCCTTTACCAAAGAAGTATTCGGTGAAGATCATGCTTTCCGTGCCGGTACGATCGGCGGTGTGCAGGAAAGGACTGCGTACGGCTATGTGCTGGGATACTGCGAAAAGATGAATATTACCAACATGCGGCCGGTCATGAAAGATTATCTGGTGAGCGGCTGTCAGGATGTCAAGCGGACGACCGGACAGCACCCCGGCGGCATTATCATCGTTCCGGACCAGTTCGTGGCGGAAGACTTCACGCCTGTGCAGTATCCGGCAAACGATCCGAATTCAGAGTGGAAAACGACCCATTACGACTTCCATGACATCCATGACAACGTACTGAAATTTGATATCCTCGGACATGTCGATCCGACGGCGATGAAGCTTCTCTCGGAAGTGTCGGAAATGAACCCGCTGGATGTGCCGATGAATGATCCGGAAACACTGAGCCTGTTCTCATCAGATGATGCCCTGCACGCGGATCCGCGCATCTATAAGCAGGAGACCGGCGCGCTGGGCCTGCCGGAATTCGGCACCCGGATCACCCGGAACATGCTGGAGGAGACAAGACCGAAGAAGTTCAGCGACCTGGTCATCATTTCCGGTCTTTCCCACGGAACGGACGTATGGGCCAACAACTCACAGGATCTGGTGCGCGCGGGTCATCCGCTCGATGAAGTTATCGGATGCCGTGATGATATCATGACCTATCTGCTCAACAAGGAACTGGAGCCGGCGGATGCTTTCCAGATCATGGAATGCGTGCGTAAGGGCAAGGGCCTGACGCCGGACCAGGAAAAGAAGATGAAGGAACACCATGTGCCGGAATGGTATATCGGTTCCTGCAAGAAGATCAAATACATGTTCCCGAAGGCACATGCGGTCGCCTATGTAATGATGGGTGTCCGTGTTGCCTGGTACAAGGTGCATGATCCGGTGAGCTTCTATATCCAGTATCTCTCACTGCGGTGCGATGCCTATGAGATCGAGACGATGACCAAAGGTCTCGTCCAGGTCCGTGCCCGCATGGATGATATCCGCAGAAGACAGAATGAATACAGTTCATCCAATCCGGTCTCCAATAAGGAAAAAGCGCTTCTCGGCACGCTGGAAGTCTGCGAGGAACTGTATGCCCGCGGATTCTCCATCGGCAACATTTCCCTGAAGAAGAGCCAGGCAACGAGATTTACAACGGATCCGGACGATCCGAAATGCCTGATCCCGCCGTTCTCGGTGATGGACGGACTCGGCGAAAACGTTGCCCGTTCCATTGTTGCGGCCAGGGAAGAGAATGATTTCCTGTCCAAGGAAGACCTGCTCAGAAGGACCCAGATCTCGGCAACACTGCTCAAGAAACTGGACCAGATGGGATGTCTCGGCAGTCTGCAGGAGACAAATCAGATGTCTCTGTTCTGAATCTGCTTGACAAAAGAAGGGTTCCGGAAGTATAACAGAAAAAGAAATGTGATGATCAGGACATGATCTGCATGCGTGGATACAGAAAGTCTGCCGGGTGATGTAAGGCAGTCGAAACAAAGCAGATTACCACCTAGTGAACAGTGCCTTAATCGGTGACGCAGGTCTGCGTTAAAGACGAATGAAGAGTCCGTACGGAATCCGTGCGGGAAGTAAGGTGGTACCGCGTTGCATATGATGACGTCCTTAGCGATAAGGACGTTTTTTATTTCAGGAGGGGAACAATTATGAGAAATTTCAAGGAAGACGCAAGTCTGAACACGCTGAATCACAGCTGCGCACACATGATGGCGCAGGCTGTCAAGCATCTGTATCCGCAGGCCAAATTCTGGGTCGGCCCGGTCGTTGAGGAAGGCTTCTATTACGATATCGACCTCGGTGATGAAGTGATCCGTGACGATGATCTGCCGAAGATCGAAAAGGAAATGAAGAAGATCGCCAAGGACGGCAAGAAAATCGTACGCAGAGAACTTTCAAAGAAAGAAGCGCTCGATATGTTCGGCGATGATCCGTACAAGGTCGACCTGATCTCCAGGATGGATGAGAATGAAACAGTCATTTCCTGTTATTCACAGGGTGATTTCACGGATCTCTGCCGCGGCCCGCATGTGGACAACTGCAAGATGCTGAAGAACTTCAAGCTGACGAAGCATTCCGGTGCATACTGGAAAGGCGATAAGAACAATAAAGTGCTGCAGAGGATCTACGGCGTATGTCTGCCGAGCGCGGAAGATCTGCAGGATCATCTGAATGATCTCGAAGACGCCAAGCAGAGAGATCACAGAAAACTCGGCAAGGAACTGGAAATGTTCATGTTCTCCGATGTTGTCGGCTCCGGTCTGCCGATGTGGCTGCCGAACGGCTTCACGATCCGCAGGCTTCTGTCTGACTACATCATGGACAAGGAACTGGCGCAGGGATACGTGCATGTCATGACGCCGTCTGTCGCCAGCACGAAGCTCTACAAGGTCAGCGGCCACCTGGAACACTACAAGGATGATATGTTCCCGATCATGAAGAGGGAAGGGGACGAATATGTCCTGCGTCCGATGAACTGTCCGGAACACATGATCATGTATAAATCCAAACTGCATTCCTATCGTGATCTGCCGGTGCGCATTGCCGAGATCGCGAATGATTTCCGTTTTGAGGCCGGCGGGGCGCTGACGGGTATTGAGCGTTCCCGTGCGTTTACGCAGAACGATTCCCATCTGTTCTGCCGTCCGGACCAGATCGCTGATGAGATCAAAGCAGTAACGCAGCTGGTACTTGATGTTTACCGCGATTTCGGATTCAAGGAATATGAATTCCGTCTTTCCCTGCGTGACAAGGAAAACACGGAAAAATATTTCGGAAATGATGAACTCTGGGAAAGAAGTGAAGCAGAACTGCGCAAGGTCATCCAGGAGATGGGTGTCAAATATTACGAAGCAGAAGGTGAAGCTGCATTCTACGGACCGAAGATTGACGTACAGGTCAGAAGTGCACTCGGCCACGATGTGACGCTTTCCACGATCCAGCTGGATTACCAGCTGCCGGAACGCTTTGAACTGGAATATGTTGATTCCGACGGTTCCAAGGCACGTCCGGTCGTCATTCACAGGGCGATCCTGGGCTCGATTGACCGTTTCGTTGCATTCCTGCTGGAAGAAACGAAAGGAAACCTGCCTCTCTGGCTGGCACCGCGTCAGGCTGTTGTCATTCCAGTATCACCTGAAAACCACAGGGAATATGCGGAAGAAGTGGCAGCGCGCATGAAACGTGAAGGCATCCGTACGGAAGTCGATGCCAGAAATGAAAAACTCGGATACCGGATCCGCGAAGCGCAGATCAAAAAGATCCCTGTAGAGATCGTTGTCGGCGACGGTGAAAGAGAATCAGGATCCGTCACGGTCAGAAGATACGGTTCCCGTCAGGAGACGAAGATGAGCCTGCAGGAATTCCTGGATGCGGTACACGCGGAGATCGACGGCAAGGTAATGCCGCAGTAACACACGGAGGAAAACATGGAAAAGAAGATCGCCGTACTGGCAGTCATCGTTGAAGACAGAAAAGAAGCAGAAGTGCTGAATGGCGTTCTGCATGCGTACGGGGAATACATCATCGGCCGTATGGGCATCCCGTACCGTGAAAAGAAGATCAGCCTGATATCTGTTGCGCTGGATGCGCCGGCAGATCTCATTCAGGAACTGAAGGAAAAGCTGGAAGCGATTCCCGGCGTAGCGGTATCGCTGGCAGTTTCCGATTAAACAGGAAGACTTCCCGGAAGGGAAGTTTTCTTTCGCGGTTTCACAGAGAAAAAAATCATACTATAATGAAATCAGCGAACATCCAATCAGTCATATCATGCAGAAAAGGAGGATATCATGGGATTATTCGATAAAAAATACTGCAGCATCTGCGGCAATGAAATCAAATTTCTCGGCAACAGAAAACTGAGCGACGGGAATATGTGCAAGGACTGCGCGTCAAAACTGTCCCCGTGGTTCAGCGAAAGACGTTCTTCGACAATTGAAGAGATCAAGCAGCAGCTTGCTTACCGTATGGAGAACGAAAGAGCGCTCGCTTCCTTTAATCCGACAGCGATCCTCGGTGACGGAACAAAGATCTATATCGATGAAAACGCGAAGAAATTCGTTGTGACAAGAGCCAGGGATTTCCGCAGCGGCAATCCGGATATCATCTCCACTTCCCAGGTGATGGATGTCACGGTGGATGTCAGGGAAAACAAAAGCGAGATCTATACAAAGGACGCGGAAGGAAAGCGCATCAGCTACGATCCGAAGAAGTATGAATACAGCTATGACTTCACGCTGAATATGGCAGTCAACTCCCCGTGGTTCGACGAGATCAGCTTCGATCTCGACAACGGCGAAAAACCGGAATCCCGTGAAGACGACCGCTATAAGGAACTCGTATACGAAGGCGCCAAGATCCAGCATGCGCTACGTCCGGACAAATATCCGGAGCCGGTCCTTGAAACTGAGGAAAAGAAGGAAGAAGCTGAGGATGGTGAATGGATCTGCGAATGCGGACAGAAGAACTACGGAAACTTCTGCGCGCGCTGCGGCAAACCGAAGAAAACGAAGTGGTACTGTCCGAAATGCGGCCGTGAAAATCTTGAAAATTTCTGCGCCGCATGCGGTACGAAGAAGCCTGACAATCTCTGATCATGAGTCCTGGTGAACCGGGACTTTTTTGTGTGCAAATGCACATATAGTTGATAATTATTTAACAATGTCTGATATAATTATGCTGATAAGTCATGTACTCTTTTCGTCATGATTTAATCAAAATCTCTGACTGCGGGGATCCGCCGAAAATACCGGCGAAGCGGAAGCCTGCGGTCGTCAGATCCCTCTTCCTTTCAGGGAAGAGGCAGAAAGAAAGAGGAGGAAAAAGGATGGAAAAACTAAATCCGGCTGCTTTGGCGAAGATCGACGCAATTGTTGAAGCACATAAGGATCAGCCCGGTCCGACCATCGTTATGCTGCATGACGTGCAGAACGAACTCGGCTATGTTCCTTTTGAAGCAATGGAAAAGATTGCGGATGCATGCGGCAGCAGTGTCGCTGAAGTGTATGGTGTCGTCATGTTCTATGCCCAGTTCACAACAGAGCCGAAAGGCAAACATGTCATCAATGTATGTCTCGGTACGGCCTGCTATGTAAAAGGCGCGCAGAAACTGATCGACCAGGCTGTTGAAGTTACAGGTGCTCCGATCAACGGAACAAGCAAAGACGGTCTGTTCTCACTTGACGCAACACGTTGTCTCGGTGCCTGCGGTCTCGCTCCGGTAGCTGTCGTTGACGGCAGGACGATCGGTGCGGCTACAACAGGAAACAAACTGCTGAACGAGCTCAAAAAGATCATCGCAGAAGAAAAGGCGGGCGCCTGATGAAAGCCTGTGAGATTGCCGAATCACTTCATGCGGTTCCGATCACGCTTTGGGATGAAGACAGCAGGAACACAGAGTATTCCGCAGCTTTCGCGACAGATCTGATGAGCGACGCCCTGGCACTGATCCAGGAAAGACCGGAATCGGTCGCCCTGATCACAGGACTCGTCAACTCCCAGACGCTGCGCACGGCGGAGATGCTCGATATGCGGTTTGTCGTCTTCGTGAGAGGGAAGTATCCGAGTGATGAAACAATCGAGATGGCTGAAGAAATGGGAATTACGGTAATTGCAACAGATCTGACGATGTATGATGCGTGCGGACTTCTGTATCAGAAAGGACTTGGTGGTATTTATGGCAGTCATACTGCATAAAGATTACAAAGTGGAACGTGATGACTACGCGGCTGCGGGAAAAGTCAGTTCCGATATCAAACAGACACTTAACAGCATAGGCTATGACCCGAAAGTCATGCGCCGTATTGCGGTCGCCAGTTATGAATCGGAAATCAATATGCTGATTCACGCATACGGCGGGGATATCACGATGGATATTATGGATGATGGTCAGGTGAAGCTTGTCTTCAAGGATCCGGGACCCGGTATACCCGATCTGGAAAAGGCGCTGACACCCGGTTTCTCCACCGCCAGTGAAAAAGCAAGGGCGATGGGATTCGGCGCCGGCATGGGACTTCCGAATATCCAGCGTGTAACAGACGATTTTGATATTCAGAGTTCACAGGACGGAACGACGCTGACTCTGTCGTTCAGGCCGGCAAAATGACACGCAGGAGTGTTGTAAGCTACACATTGGAAAGCTGCATCCGGTGCATGAAATGCATCAAGGCATGTCCGACCAGCGCATTATCCATGGAAAACGACCGGGTGATCGTTGATTCACGGAGATGTATCAACTGCGGAAGGTGTATTCGTTCATGTCACAACCGTGGCATCCTTGCGCAAGGGAGTACTTTAGAAGACATTAAGAGTTACGAATACACTGTCTGCATGGTACCCGGGGCACTGATCAATCACTGCGGCAGCCGGGAGGAAGTGGAAGAACTCTTCTATGCGATCCGCATGCTGGGATTCGATGAAGTCGTTGATATCACCGACTGCACCGCCCGGCAGATGGAAGAAGCGCAGCTGATGGCGGACAGCGCGGATGATGTGACATTCATCTCATCATTCTGCCCGGTCATCAACCGCCTGATCGCAAACCGGTACAAGGTACTGCAGGAATCGATACTTCCGGTCAACTATGATTCGGAGATCGCGGCGAAGCAGATCCGGCAGAGGCTGAAGGACAAGAAAGTCGGCATCTTCAATCTCTGTGAATGTGAAGCCAAGCTGGAACTTGCTAAATTCCCGTATGGGAATAACGAATACGAATGTGATCATGCATTGTCTCTTACAGACATGTTCCCGCGGATCAGAAAGAATATGCAGAAGGGCAGGATCCCGGTCAGCCTCTGCGTCAAAGGACTGCAGAGCTGCAACCCGGTCAGGATCGTCCAGAAAGATCAGTATCTGATCGCTGACGGTTTTGACAAGGTCTGTGCCGTTCTGGATATGGCTGAGTTCGGACTGCTGAATCAGTTCCGGCTCCTGATCCTGTATCCGTGCTTCAACGGATGCATCGGCGGACATATGCTGTGGGGAAACAGTTTTCTGATGACAAACAATATCGACGCGCTGTCCCACGGGAAAACCAAGGGCAGCAGCGATGTCCCGTTTGAATATGTCTATACGGAAGATTTCCTGAAGACAGATGAGGATACCCGTTCATTTATGGAGCGTACGATGTTCTTCAAGAATGTGAACGAAGAACTGGAACGGCTCCCGGGCTTTGACTGCTCCGCATGCGGAATGCAGACATGCCGCGTCATGGCGGAAGAGATTGTCAAAGGAAACAGAAAAGAAGAAGATTGCAGGGTACTTAAGACCCTGAAGGAGAAAGCAGATGACGATCAGAGATCTGATTGAAAAAACAGGATGGAAGCTTGACACGACCACACTGGACACCTCTGCAGAGATCAGCGGAGCCTACTGCGGCGATCTTCTGAGCTGGGTGATGGGCAACGGTGAGCCGGATCAGGCATGGATCACCGTTCAGGTTCATTCCAATGTCATCGCAGTCGCGCTGCTGAGGGAATTCTCATGCGTGATCATAGCGGACGGCGCGAATGTTTCCGATGAACTGATCCGGAAATGTACGGATGAACAGCTTGTCATGCTGGAAAGCGGCATCCCGGCTTACGAGACTGCCAAAGTTCTGGCCGGCTTAGGTATCTGATATGTTCTATGATCTGCACATGCACAGCTGTCTGTCACCCTGTGCGGAAGATGAAATGACGCCGAATAACATTGTCAATATGGCGATGATCAAGGGTCTGGAACTCATTGCTGTGACAGATCATAACTCAACGAAACAACTGCCGGCTGTGGCACAGGTCGCAGAAACGCTCGGCCTGAAAATGCTGTATGGCGCGGAACTGCAGACGATCGAGGAAGTTCATGTACTGGGACTATTCAACACACTGGAAAAAAGTCAGGAATTCCAGACATGGATCGACGAGAGAATGCCGGATGTGGCAAATGACGAAAACTTTTTCGGACATCAGTGGATCATGAACGCGATGGACGAAAAGATCGGTGACGAGAAACGGCTTCTGCTTGTTTCCCTCAATGCCACACTGGAAGAATGCACGGATGCCATCCACAGCTACGGCGGCAGGGTTATCCTGGCACATGTTCTGGACAGACAGAACAGCGTTACGAATCAGCTGGGATTC